>SKZS01000135.1 GCA_007127255.1 Syntrophomonadaceae bacterium
CCGCCTCTTTCCTTTTTCCCGGCCTGTTTAATCGACAAAGCAATCCGATTGCGCTCGCGATCGATAGAAAGAATTTTTACCTGCACTACCGATTCTATTTGTAGAATCTCAAGGGGATGCTTGATGTAACGGTCTGATATTTCGGAAATATGGACAAGTCCGTCATGATGCACACCTATATCGATAAACGCTCCAAAATCGACAATGTTCCGTACGATTCCCATCAACTCCATGCCTGGAGAAAGATCATCGATCTCGGTAACTGATTGCAGAAATACCGGCTTTGGCAAGTCTTCACGGGGATCACGCCCGGGCTTGCGAAATTCTTCTAAAATGTCTATTAATGTTGGCTCCCCCGCCCCTAATCGTTCGGCCAGAGCCCTTGTTTGATCAGCTGTTAGATCGGGCACGAATTCAGGTTGGCCAAGCTTCTCGGGAACAAGATTCAGCTCTTCCATGATTCTGTTCGCCAGGTCGTAAGACTCCGGATGCACAGCGCTTCTTTCCAGGTAGTTGTCGCTTTCAGCGATACGCAGAAAACCGGCGCACTGTTTAAAAACTTTCGGCCCCAGACCGTCAATTTCAAGCAGCTGCCGGCGTGAAACTATTGAACCCGCTTCATTGCGAAAATCTATTATTCGCCCCGCAACGGTTATATTAATACCCGCCACGTAGGCAAGTAATGCCGCCGAAGCGCTGTTTAGATCAACACCAACATTATTGACGCACCCTTCCACTGTTCCCTGCAAAGTTGAATCCATTGCTTTAGCCGGCATATCGTGCTGATATTGACCGACACCGATCGCTTTCGGGTCTATTTTAACCAGTTCAGCCAGGGGATCCTGCAGCCTGCGGGCTATAGATACTGCGCTCCGCTCGGCAACATCGAGAGACGGAAACTCCTTTTGTGCCGCTTTAGAGGCAGAATATACACTGGCCCCTGCTTCATTAACAATAGTATATTCGACATTCAGGCTATTATTTTTAATCAAATTTGCGATAAACATTTCACTTTCCCGCGATGCAGTCCCATTACCAACAGCGATACAATCTACTTCATACTTTTCCAGTAGCTGCAGCACTTTTTCTTCAGCCCCTTTAAGGTCGTTCCGGGGAGCAGTGGGAAATACCGCTGCGGTATCAAGCAGTTCTCCCGTTTCAGAAACACAGGCTAATTTGCAACCCGTCCGAAACCCCGGATCCCAGCCCAACACACGGTGGTTCCGAACAGGCGGGACAAGAAGTCTTTTTTTCAGGTTTTCTTTAAAAACCGCAAGCGCACCTTCTATCGCTTTTTCAAGCAAATCATGCCAAACTTCATTTTCAAGAGATGGATGAATTAAACGTTTGAAACTATCTGCAGCAGCATCGTTGATCGTCTTCTGACAGATTTCGTTCTGGCTGCTGTTAATATATTTTGCCGCGATAACTGGCAGAGCTTTTTCTTCAGGTAGAACCACTCTAAGATCCAGCGCTTTTTCCCTTACTGCCCTGTTAATAGCCAGCACCCGGTGGGCTTTTATCTTTGATAGTGGCTCACAGTAACCGTCATAATCATCGTAGGTGTTAACCTCTGCTTCTTTTTTCTTGATCACCTCCACCTTGCCCTGGCGGTGATAAAGCCGGCGGAGACTTTTGCGCAGGGCTGCATCATCCGATATTATTTCAGCAATTATATCGGAGACTCCCCGCAGCACGGCAGCGCTTTCCGGCAGATCTTTATCGACATCGATATGCTGATCTGCCTCTGCTGTAAGATCTACCTGTCCTGCAAGCACAGCAAGAGCGAGCGGTTCCAACCCCTTTTCCCTGGCTGCTGAAGCCCTTGTTCGCTTTTTTGGCCTGAAGGGGCGGTAGAGATCATCCAGCTCGGTAACGGTAGCCGCTTTTTCCACCTGTTTTTGCAGTTCAGGAGTTAGCGCTTCCCGGGCTTCGATCAAGCGCAGGACTTCTTCCCGCTTATGCTCCAGGTTGCGGTACTGGCCCAATTTATCATGAAGCAGTCGGACCTCCTCATCGCTCAAGCCGCCCGTCATCTCTTTCCGGTAGCGGGCAATAAAGGGGACAGTATTTCCTTCGTCCAACAAGTTTACGGTCTGGACAATCTTTGTTTCGGGAATGTTTAACTCTTTAGCGAGACGTTTAAAGATCTTTTCCTGCATAGTTTTTTAGAATCCCTGCTTTCTGCAAAAAAGTATTATTATCCTTTCGGTTTTTGCAGGGAAACTCCTTCCCGGCAGAGAGGGCAATCTTCTGGTGGGTATGATTCTATTTCCATCGATAGCAGAGCTGTAAACGGCACCCCCAGATCAACTTTGCCGCCTGTCCGATCAATCATAATCGAAACACCAGCTGTTTCCGCCCCATGTAATTTCAGCAAATCTAAAACTTTCTTAACCGAGCCGCCGGTGGAAACGGCATCTTCAACAACCAGGACCTTTTCTCCCGGCTTTACCCAAAATCCGCGCCTGAGGATCATTGTTTCACCGGCAGGTTCGGCAAAGACAGCCCGGGCTCCGAGAACCCTGGCTGTCTCATAAGAAAGGATAACCCCACCCATAGCCGGACCAATTACGGTTTGGATCCCTTTGCCCCGGTAAGGCCGGGCTATTTCAAGACAGATTTTTTCCGCATACCCCGGATACTGCAGCAGCTGCGAGCATTGCAGAAACCGGGAGCTGTGCCGGCCGGAAGTCAGCAGGTAATGTCCTTCCATAATCACCCCGGTGTTCTTAAGCATTTCTATAATTTCAGCTTCCTTCATGTCACTTCTCCCATTTCAGCAAGTATTTTACGGGCCGCCCCCAGCGGGTCATCAGCCCCGGTTATCGGCCTGCCAACAACCAGGTAGTCTCCCCCGGCCTTGATTGCCCCGGCAGGGTCAGCCACCCGGGCCTGGTCGCTCTTATTCTCACCCCGGGGCCTTATTCCGGGAGTTATTGTCAGAAACTGAGAAGATACTGTTTTTTTTACGGCAGCGATCTCCAGCGGTGAACAGATCACTCCATCGAGACCGCAATCCGCAGCAAGCTTTGACAGAATGGAAACCTGATCAGTAATCTTTAAGGGGTTTCCCGTTTCAGCCAGCAAGTCATTGTTCATACTGGTTAATATAGTAACTGCACAAAGCAGAGGTTTATTGACCGAGGCGTCTATTGCTTCCCTTGCAGCCAGCATCATGTCCCGTCCCCCGGAGGCATGAATATTAAGCATCCATACCCCCAACTCTGCCGCGCCTTTGACTGCAGCAGCGACGGTATTTGGAATATCGTAAAATTTTAAATCGAGGAAAAGATTATGGCGGGAAGCCAGTTTTGCCACCATAGCCGGCCCACCGGCCATAAATAGCTCCAAGCCGACCTTAAAAGAAACACCAAGGGGAGAAAGTTTTTCAACAAGTTCATCTGCCCGGACAGGTTCCGCTAAATCTAAAGCAACAATTAGCCTCTTACTAACATGCCCCATTGATAATTCCTCCCTTTCGGGCTGCACCTTCCAATTTTCCGAGAGCCTTAATTTCATGCTTCACCAGGTAATTTTCCAGGCCTTCTTTTACCTGTGATATAACTTCGGGCTCATAAAAGAAGCCTGTTCCGACGGCCACGGCCCTGGCCCCGGCCATGATAAACTGGAGAGCGTCTTCAGCAGTGGTAATACCGCCCATACCAAGCAGGGGAATCTTTACCGCTTCTGCTGCCTGCCAGACCATTTTCAGGGCAACAGGCAGCACCGCAGGACCAGACAATCCTCCGAAGATATTCCCAAGCAGCGGTTTCCTGGTTTCTATATCGATCAACATTCCCGACAGCGTATTAATCAGGGAGAGACCATCTGCACCTGCTGCTTCGGCAGCGCGGGCAATTATTGTTATATCGGTAACATTGGGAGACAACTTAACCAAAAGGGGCAGATTTGTCTGTCTGCGCACTGCGCCGACCACCTTGTAAGTTTCAGCAGGATCGGTGCCGAAGGCGATCCCCCCCGCCTTCAAATTTGGGCATGAAATATTAACCTCCAGCCCGTCTATTCCCTCCAGCCCGCTCAGTCCTGCCGCCACGGCAGCATATTCATCAATATCACAACCGACAATGTTAACTATCAGACGCGGTTCCGCCCTGGCCAGCAGGGGTAGATCTTCTTTCACAAAATGATCCAGGCCGGGATTCTGCAAACCGATCGCATTTAAAAGCCCGGAGGCTGTCTCCGCCAGGCGCGGTGGTGGGTTCCCGGGCCAGGGCTTTAAAGAAATCCCTTTTACTATAATACCACCCAGGGCAGAACAATCTATCCGCTCCAGGTACTCATGTCCGTAACCAAAAGGACCGGATGCAGCCAGCAGAGGAGAAGCGAGTTCAATACCCCCGAGATTTACACTTAAACCAGGATTAATCATTATTAAAAACCTCCTCCGCCGAAAATACCGGCCCCTCACGGCAGACCCGGCTGTAACCCTTTGGCGTTTGCACAGCGCAGCCGAGACAGGCCCCGATACCACAGGCCATTTTTTCTTCCACTGAAAACCAGGCCGGCGTACCGCTATGAAGGCAAAGAGTTTTCACTGCCCGAAGCATCGGCCCGGGACCGCAGGCAAACAGGGCCGGGGGTCCGGGCAGCAGACCTAAAAGCAAATCGGCAGCGGTGCCTCTTTCCCCCCTGGTGCCATCTTCTGTAACTTCAATTACTTCCAGGTTCGGCAGATCAAGTACACCAGGCGGACAGATAAGTTGCGATGCCGTTCGGGCTCCATAAATGAGGGTGCGCGGTTTTTCGATCGAAGCTGCAAGAAAAGCCAGCGGCGCCAACCCGATCCCCCCGGCAACCAGCAGCGATCCTTCCGGCAAAGCAGGAAATCCGCTTCCCAGGGGGCCGGAAATCTTCCATAAAGAACCTACCTCTGCAGATGCCATAAGTTCAGTTCCCTGACCCTTAACTGCAAAGAGAAGCGATACTTCTTCTTTATCCCGGTTTCTGGTAAATATACTGAAAGGACGGGGAAGCAGATGCCTGTAGCCGGAATTCATATATACCATTACAAACTGACCCGGATATGCAGTTCCGGCTATATGAGGTGCTTTAAAGGACAGCCGGCAGTAACCGGGGGCAATTGCCTGTTTTTCAGTCACCATACAGCCTTCAGGCCTGCCCTGAAACTTCTCTCTACTGGTCAGTGATGACACCCTCTCTCATTACTACCTTTCCGCCAACTATCGTAAAGACAGCAGCTCCATTTAACTGGCGGCCGGCAAAGGGAGTATTTCGCGATTTTGAATGCCACGTCTCGGGATTGATAATAAAACTTCGGTCAGGATCAACAATGGTTATATCCGCTGCGCCTCCCTCCTGCAGGGTGCCTCCCTCCAGGCCGAGAATCCGTGCCGGAGCAGTACTCATTTTATCGACCAAAATTGGCAGGGTTAAATCTTTAATTCTTCCTGAGGAATATTCATCAAGCATTAATGGCAGGGTCGTCTCCAGCCCGGCTATTCCAAAGGGAGCAAAATCGAACTCGACATCTTTATCATCGCTGTGATGGGGAGCATGGTCTGAAGCAATAACATCGATTGTGCCATCGAGCAGCCCTGCCCAGAGAGCCTGTCGGTCGCTCTCAGCTCGCAGGGGTGGATTGACCTTGGTATTGGTATTATAGCCTGAATTCTTGACAGCTCGATCTGTCAAGATCAGGTGATGAGGAGTGACCTCGGCAGTAACTTTTAACCCTTCAGCCTTGGCCCTGCGTATAAGTTCTACAGAACCTGCAGTGGAAACATGGGCAATATGCAGCCGCCCCCCGCTGGTTTCAAGCAGCATTAAATCGCGGGCCAGCATCGCCTCTTCGGCAGCCGACGGTATGCCGCGTAAACCGAGCACGGAAGATACCGAACCTTCATGCATAGTACCCTTTGCCGCAAGATACGGGTCTTCTTCGTGGGCAATTATGAGAGCACCGAGTCCGGCGGCATACTGCAGGGCATTGCGCATGATCATCCCGTTAAACACAGGTTTACCATCATCAGAAAAAGCGACAGCTCCTGCGCTTTTCATACGACCCAACTCCGCCAGTTCTTTCCCTTCCAGCCCCTTGGTCAAAGCGCCTAGCGGGTAAATGCGGACGGCGGCGCTACCTGCCCGCTCTCTAATATAGCAAATCGTTGTCGGGTCATCACCAACCGGATCAGTATTGGCCATGGTTGCAACAGCGGTAAAACCTCCGGCAGCCGCCGCCCGGCTGCCTGTTATAATATCTTCTTTATATTCATAACCCGGGTCACGCAGATGAACATGCATGTCTATTAATCCCGGCATTACAACCAGGTTCTGGGCATCAATTGTTTCCGACCCGGAAGGAGCCTTTAACCCATTTTTCATCCCTTCTATCACGCCATCCTTTATCAACAGGTCTGCCCGGCCGTCAAAATTGCGGGAAGGATCGATTAACCTTCCTCCTTTAATTAATATAGTTTTCATTCTTCTTTTACCCCTCCCATTAAAAGGTAGAGAAGCGCCATGCGGACTGCAACACCACCGGTAACCTGTTCAAGTACAACAGAACGGGGACTGTCTGCTAACTCTGAACTTATTTCAACACCCCGGTTTATAGGGCCGGGGTGCATTATTAACAGGTCATCTTTGGCCTTAACCACACTCCGGGAGGTCAAGCCGTATATTTCTGCATATTCCCGTAGTGTGGGGAAAAGACCTCCTTCCTGGCGTTCCTTTTGCAGCCGCAGGGCCATAACAACATCAGCCTCTTCTACCGCTTCCTCCAGATCAGGGCAGTATTTTACGCCGAATGCTTCCAAATCCGGCGGCATGAGAGTTGGCGGACCTGAGACCACAACTTCTGCTCCCATTTTCTGCAGACCCCACATATTGGAACGCGCCACCCTGCTGTGTCGAATATCCCCGACTATGACAACTTTTAACTCCTCCAGCCTGCCTTTCTTATCAAGAATCGTAAACATGTCCAGCAGCCCCTGTGTGGGATGTTCATGCATACCATCACCGGCATTAATAACCGAAGCCTCAACATTGCGGGCCAGGTAATTTGCAGAACCCGATACAGGATGCCTCATTATTACGCATTCTATTCCCATTACTTCTACGTTACGAACAGTATCTTTTAAAGTTTCGCCTTTAACCAGACTGGAAGAAGTTCCGGCCACACTTACTGAATCAGCACTCATATATTTTTGGGCTAATTCAAAACTGGCCTTGGTCCGCGTGCTCGGTTCATAAAAAAGATTCAAAACTGTACGCCCGCGCAAAGTAGGCACTTTTTTTATTTTTCGCTGTATAATTTCTCGCATTGAGCGGGCAGTCTCTAAAATGAGCGTAATCTCTTCGGCAGACATCTCTTCTAAGCCAAGAATGTCTTTGCGCCTTAAAGTTTGCACCTATATTCTTCCTCCTTTACTGCCAGTTTTTTAATCTTTTGTTTGCTCCAGGATATCGACCTGGTCGGACCCGTCGATCTCTTTTAATTTAACTTCAACCCTTTCACTACGGGATGTGGGAACATTTTTCCCGACATAGTCGGCCCGAATTGGCAATTCGCGGTGCCCCCGATCAGTTAATACAGCCAGCTGGATCGTAGCCGGGCGGCCGAGGTCAATCAAAGCATCCATTGCTGCTCGAATTGTGCGGCCTGTATAAAGCACATCATCGACCAAAATGACATGCTTTTTATCAAGCTCAAAGGGAACATCAGTAATATGTACTTCGGGTTGTTCCTGTCTTTCGGTCAGATCATCACGATACAGGGTAATGTCGAGAATACCGAGGGGAATAGCGGAGCCTTCAATTTCATTAAGGTATTCCTGCAGGCGTTTGGCCAGGGGAACACCGCGCGAACGAATTCCGACTAATACAACATCATCTATCTTCTTATTGTGCTCAATTATTTCATGGGCTATACGGCGAAGGGCTTGCATGATACCTTTTTCATCCATGACAGTCGCTTTGTGGGTAAGCGCCATCTTTTCACCTCCTTCCATATCCTGCCTGGCGGAAGGCGGTAGGGTGCCGGGCATACAAAAACACCGCCATGCGTTGGAAGCGGGCGGTGTACAATATACTTCTGCCGTCGCCCCCTTGCCAGCCTCACAGGACTATCTTAAAGGGTGCCTGACTTGAAGCAAGTTTAGCACTAATATGACGGGATGTCAATAAAATTTTTTGCTGGCAAGTAAATGGGAAACATCTTTCTATTCTAGGGGCAAACGGTAATACTTTTTTTTGATCGTTTTTAGATCTGTTCCAAGCTTAAAGGCCAGCATAGCATATACAATCAGGCAAAGAGTGCGTAATGGACCTTCACGATCAAATTTACGGCTGCTGCTGATTACCGGTCCCTTAAGAAAAGCGCATTTTCCCAGGTTTTGCATCCGGCGGCTGAAATCAACATCGGCCATAATTGGCAGGGAAGCAAAACCACCCAGCTCCTGGAAAACAGATGAGCGCACAAATATTCCGCGATCGCCGAAGTAAGTACCTGCCAAACGGCAGTACAGGTTGCCCCCCATACTTAGCACGCGATAATAGAAACGTTTTCCATCAAGCTGCATTGTAAAAGCGCCACCGATAGCATATGGGGATATTTTTTTTATACGATCCAGGCACCCTTTTGTAAGTCGGGAGTCGGCATGCAGAAAAAGAAGGATATCACCATCGGCTTTTGCTGCGCCTGTATTAAGCTGGACAGCCAGGTTAGCTTCTTCGAGGGCGATTATTTTATCTGTATAACGCCGGGCAACCTTCAGGGTATGATCTTTGCTGGCGCCATCAACTACTATAATCTCTAGATCGCACCGCTCCTTTAAAATACTTTCAAGGCAGGCCGGCAGGAAATCTTCTTCATTACAGGTTGGGATAATCACTGAAATCATTTGCTTACCTTCTGGCCAACTTAGTTATTAATTTCAACAGTGGCTTATCAGCAATTTCGGAAAACCATTCATCGGTGGCTCTCTGAACAGCCATGCCCAGGGTAGGATAAACATGCACAGTTAAACCAATTTCATGCAGGCGCAAACCCTTGCGTCGGGCGAGAATAAATTCATTAATCAGTTCCCCTGCCCTCGGCCCCAGGATATGAACTCCGAGTATCTTACCGTATGGAGAAGCTATAATTTTAACCCGTCCCCTGGTTGCATCATCAGTAATAGCCCGGTCATCTCCGGCAAATTCCTGGCTGTAAATACGGTAGCGATATCCTAATTTTTTGCATTCTTCTTCGGTCAGGCCAAGATGTGCTAATTCCGGTTCTGTAAAAGTAGCCCAGGGACTGCCCTGGTAATCAACCCTGCTGTTTAAGGGGAAAAGGGCGTTACGCACTGCACTCTTTCCTTCTATCTCAGCAATATGCGAAAATCTCAGGCCGCCTGTACAGTCTCCGGCTGCCCAAATGTTTCTGGCAGTAGTCCTCATATGACTGTTGACTCCAATTCCAATCGTATTATATTCAACGCCGGCCGCTTCCAGGTTCAAACCATCAGTGTTAGCCTGACGGCCGAGAGCAATCAATAAATGCCGGCCGTAAATTTTTTCTTCACCTGCTTCAACCATCCAACCCTGCTCATTTTTTTCAACCTTCTTAATCCGTGTATTAAGTCTTATATCGATCCCATCGGCAATCAGCATCTCGGTCAGTTCATGGGCAAGCTCCTGATCGTCTCGGGGTAAAAGCTTGTCCCGTGAATGAAACAAGGTAACTTTTGTTCCCAGACGGTGAAAAGCCTGAGCCATTTCTGTGCCAATCGGGCCACCACCTATAATTAACAGTGATTCCGGAAGGTCAGGCAAGTCCCAGATATGTTGATTGGTCTGGTACCCTTCAACCAACCCCTCTATTTCCGGAATGAGGGCTGAAGAACCGGTGCAGAGAATATATTTATTTGCCTCAATAACAGTGCCGTTATCTATAACCAGGGCTTTGTTATTTTTAAAACCTGGTTTTCCATAATAGATATCTACACCGTAGCGTTCAAGCAAACTTTTTGCCTTCGAGGCCTTACTTGCTTTCTGAATTGTAGCCCTAACCTTTTCCATGACATTCCAGTCAGGTCTGCAGCCACATCGGTAAGCCAGTGAAGCCTGGTGAATAAGAGCCTTGGACGGAACACAACCTGTCCAGGAACATTCTCCTCCCAGGCGGCCATCCTTTTCAACAATTGCTGTTTTTGCGCCCACAGCTCCGGCAGCCACACCGGCAACCAAACCGGCAGCGCCTCCACCGACAATAGCAAGATCATACTTAACTTTTTCCATGTACATACTTCCTTTCCCTTGACACCATGTTATTATATAATGAATAAAGAAAATAATCAAAACAGTAGCGCTAACAATGAGGGTAGTTTTAGAATGATTAAAGACAGCAAAAACAATTTTTTAGCAACAGCAGGGTTGCTGCGCAGTTATCCGGTAACCGCTTTTCAGGCAAACCTCGGTCGACGCTGCAATCTCAACTGCAGCCACTGTCACCTTTCCGCTTCACCACAATCGACAGAAGTAATGACCTGGGAAGTAATGGAGAACATAGTCCGGGTTATCGATAGCAGCGGGATCACCCGGATTGATATAACAGGTGGCGCGCCAGAATTTAACCCTAACCTGAGAAGATTTATTGACAGCCTTTCCGAAACAGGGATAATAATTCAATTAAGAACTAATCTTGTTGCTTTATTGGAACCGCAGCAAAAAAGCCTGGCAGAGTATTTCAGTAAAAAAAGGGTAAACCTTGTGGCATCACTACCCTGTTACGATGAAGCAAATGTTCACGCTCAACGTGGTGATAATGTTTTTGAATGCAGTATTGCTGCGTTGAAACTACTTAACCGCCTGGGCTACGGAACAGCGAAAGGTCCGAAGTTGGACCTGGTTTATAACCCCGGTGGCCCTTTTCTTCCGGGCAAACAGGGAGAGCTGGAAATAAATTACCGGCATGAACTTAGAAAGCGTTACGGCATAGTTTTTAACAATTTGCTTACGCTGACCAATATGCCTATTGGACGCTTTAAAAGCATGCTCTCCCAAAGCCGTCAGTTAGCAGATTACCTAGGCCTTTTACAATGCGCATACAGACGAGAAAACCTCTCCGGCCTGATGTGCCGCAGCCAGGTATCCATTGGCTGGAACGGAACTCTTTACGATTGTGATTTCAACCTGGCCCTGAATTCCCCCTCTAAAGTCGAAAAAGCGCATATTGCTTTTTTTAATCGGTACAGTTTCGACAACAGGTTAATTGTTACAGGGAACCACTGTTTTGGCTGCACTGCCGGGGCAGGCTCTTCCTGTAGCGGAGCGTTGGAAGCGAGTGAATAAAATTTGCGCCTGATTATTTTTACGCGTTACCCTGAAACAGGTAATGTAAAAACCCGCCTTATTCCAGCCCTGGGTGAAAAAGGGGCAGAAAACCTACACCGTGAAATGGTAAAACAAACTATTGACCAAACCCTCCATTATGAATACGAAACTGAGGTGCATTTTACGGGGGGGACTATTAAACTGATGAAAAGATGGCTGGGTTATCACCTCACTTACCGAAAACAAACGGGAAAATCTCTTGGAGAAAGACTGGAAAATGCTTTTAAAGCTGCTTTTGCCGAGAGGAAAAAGAAAGTTATCGTGATTGGAACTGATTGCCCCGATCTAACATCAGCTCATGTCAGCAAAACATTTAATCTGCTTTCCAGATCTGACCTTGTTTTAGGTCCAACCTTTGACGGCGGCTATTACCTGATCGGCCTGAAAAAACTTCATGGAGAGCTCTTCCAGGAAATCTCCTGGGGGAGTGAAAAAGTTTACCTCCAGACTGTAAAAGCTGCCAATAAATTAAGCCTGAAAACAATCAATCTTGAAAAGCTGGCTGATATTGATCGTCCGGCAGACCTGAAGGCATGGTTGAACCGCAAATAAAACATCCACTACAAAGTGAACAAAAAACCAGTTTTTCAGGGACCGCGGCACTTCCCTTTTCACTCCCGCCATTTGGACTTTAACCTGCCTTTCCCTGCATTATTTATTGTCAACTCTATTTTTAACTGCCGGTTTCAAATTCCGGGCAATATAATCTGGCATTAGAGTAATGGCTCTTGGCTGCTAAATGCAGATCCAAAAATATTTCACATATTGAGGTGAATTGATTACTCTAATATCTGATGGGATATGGTTATGGTTACCGCGAAAGAAATAGAATTCTTCATCGCCTGCCTCATAAACAAAGCCACACCTGCCTTCGCTTACATCGTCATTTATTCGTTCTACCCAGTAGCTTTTCACTACACCGGCAGTGCCTATTGATTCATACCACTGCAGGTCATAGCTAATTTTATTATTTTCAGCAAGGCTGAGAATGGTATCAATAGCTGTTACCACACCATCTTGAAACATGTCATTTCTTAAATTGTGCGCTGTAACTTCCACATCTTCAAAAACCATGGTATCGTTCTTGCCCTCGATAATTACTTCGGGAACAATTAGTTTCCCGTCATTTTCATTTAATCGGCTGACTTCATCAAGATAAGTAGCATATACAGCCTGAAGATACTCTTCCGCTGCCCGCACTATTCTTAAGACCATTTTATCCTTGTAAGGATAATGATCCATGCGAAATACACTTCTTTCACGCCATCCTCCATCGTAGTAGGCATCGTACCACCATTCGCCGTGCCCATCAAGATCGGTTATTACATACGTGTTCATTACCTCATCAAAGTAATAAGCGATTTCGATCTGCCCGGTCTGCTCCAGATGAACAAGAACATCAAAAATTGAGAAGTGATTGTTTCTGAACAGGTCATCGCGCACGGTTTCCACTTCCCCGGGATCGAAAGAAAAAACCCCCAACCCTTCGATTTCTATCTCTCCGCTTAGTTCCGCTGCGGTATCACTAACCTCTCCAAACACCCGGTTTTCCTCACCTGAAATGTCTGTTTCAGGTTCTAATATTCCAGGTGACGCATCCCGTTGTTCAGCACAACCGCCAGAGACAACAGCCAGTATCGCCAATCCAAGCGTTAATATTAATACTTTACTTCCCCGCATTTAAATCTACCCCTTTCTTTTAATATTTATATATAGATAATATGATACTAATTATATAGTAATTATATCTTAATATTATGATTAATACAATCCCTTCTGTTCCGAATACTTTATACTTCTTACAAGCGTTGATGATCATGACCTGATGTGATAACCTGACATCAAAAGGAGGGTTTAAAATGTCTGAGAATGAACTAAACCAGACGCAGGAAGATCTTTGCAGCACCAGCAAGTGGGATTTCTCTGATTTAAAGGCCCTGTTTATCAACTGCACCCTAAAAAAGTCTCCTGAGCTTTCACATACAGAGGGCTTAATTAAAATTTCCAAGGCGATTATGGAGAAAAATAAGGTATCGGTTGATTTAGTCAGGGCTGTTGATTACGATATCGCTTACGGTGTTTATGGTGATATGACTGAACACGGTTGGGAGAAAGATGATTGGCCGCTAATTTATAGGAAGGTTCTAAATGCAGATATTCTTGTCCTTGGTACAGCAATCTGGCTCGGCGAAAAAACCTCGGTTTGCCAGAAAATAATAGAAAGGCTCTATGGGCATTCCGGAGAACACAACGATGCCGGGCAATATGTTTTTTACGGACGTGTCGGCGGATGCCTTGTTACCGGAAACGAAGATGGTGTAAAGCACTGCGGGATGGGAATACTCTATTCATTGCAGCATGTCGGTTACGTTATCCCGCCCCAGGCTGATGCCGGATGGCTGGGCCCGATTGGACCGGGGCCATCTTACCTGGACGCCGGTTCAGGGGGGCCGGAAAATGATTTTACCAACCGCAATACTACTTTTATGACCTGGAACCTGCTGCACCTGGCCAGAATGCTTAAAGATAACAACGGTATTCCGGCACATGGTAACCAGAGAAGCAAATGGGCCGCCGGCTGCCGCTTTGATCACCCTAATCCTGAATACCGTTAGTAAGCTTTCCTGTAATCCCCAGTAAACGTCAGGCTTATACCTTTCCCCCTGGCTTACACCACTGGCGATTTTTCACGGCATGAAACGGTAGCCACTTACAGGGCATTTTTAAACTGGCATATAAAAACTGCTCAATTCGTTTCCTGCCTGACTTTGGCAAATGTATTTTCATTATCCACCATGTAAAGTAACATCTATTCTTTCACGAACCATTACCCTTCCTCACTGTTCTCATCCTGCATATCCGGCTCCGGGTCGGGCTCCGGATCAGAATCAGTATCCGGCTCTTCTTCGGGGTCGGGCTCCGGTTCCGGCTCTTCCTCT
The DNA here is from genome assembly GCA_007127255.1 of Syntrophomonadaceae bacterium. GTDB lineage: Bacteria > Bacillota > Dethiobacteria > DTU022 > DTU022 > T3SED10-7. The sequence goes on from SKZS01000135.1 coordinate 14,301, forward strand.
AAATCATCTGCAGGATCCGGTTCCGGTTCAGGCTCGGTATCCTCTTCCGGGTCCGGTTCTACTTCCGGGTCCGGTTCTACTTCCGGGTCCGGTTCTACTTCCGG
>SKZS01000071.1 GCA_007127255.1 Syntrophomonadaceae bacterium
GGTCGCCGGCTACCGTGCCGATTACAACCTTGCCGGTTGAGGAAGATTCACCTTCCGTTAACAGAGGCTTAACGATGTTCATTCCCGCATGCATCGCTTTCGCGGCCATCATAACCTCGGGAACATACATATCGCCCTTCTTAAAACGATCTCCTACTACGTTCATACCGCTGATTAAACCCTTGTTGATAATCTCTGATGGCTTCGCGCCCTCATCCACCATCTTCTGGGTCATCTCACCGGCCTTCGCCGCATCACACGCAATAATGGTGTTTGCTAATGCTTCAAAATCCGCCACTTACATCTACTCCTTTCTTAATCTGCCTGTAATCTCATACAATTAGCAAGCTAAAATCAGTTTTCATAAAACTGACAAAAGTTACTTTTCTCCTTTTATACTTATAAATATATATCCTCTATCATTTGGAATAAACAGCAATTCTGCTCAATTATAACATATATTTTGGTCGGAAACGATTATACCGCTTTTAGTATCGATAGTATTTTTCTATTCTCGATTTTAAAATCCTGCAAAAACGCTGCATCAACTTTATAGCTGAAGGAGCACCTGTAATATTTGGAAGGTTCTCAAAGAAAATAATTTTTTATATTGTATAATCAGGCTATTTTTTATATAATAAGAACTAATTTACCAGACGTTTATCATCTACTAAAAGGAGGAATTATATCTATAGTGGGAAACAAGGAGCTGTACCTATCCAAGCCATGGTTGAAAAAGTATCACCCTGATGTGCCTGCAGAGGCGGAAGTCCCGGAAGAATCGCTGGTCAAACTTTTTGATGACGCTGCCCAGAAATACGCCAACCAGGTGGCGGTTATTTTTTATGGCAACAAAATTACTTTTAAGCAGCTAAAAGATGAAGTAGATCGCTTTGCTACCGCCCTTAGCCAGTTTGGCATTAAAAAAGGTGATAAAGTCGCCCTTTACTTATTAAACAGCCCGCAATATATAATCTCTTATTTTGCAATTCTAAAAGCAGGCGGTACTGTAACTCCAATCAGTCCGGTATATACAAGCAGCGAAGTTAAGCACCAGCTTACCGACAGCGGTGCACGTAAGCTGGTCTGCCAGGATATTCTTTATGATAACATCGCCAAAACAGGCATTAAAATGGAACATGTTTTCCTGACTGGTATAAGTGATTACCTTCCTACAATCAGAAGGATGATCGGAAAAAGTGTTTTGCGGAAGGCATTTAGTGAACTTGAAGTTCCTACCCCAACGATTGATGAAAGTGAAGGTTTTTACCGCCTGAAAGATCTGATAAAAAATACCGAGCCTAATCCTCCGGTTATAGATATAGATCCTGCTGTTGATCTGGCTGCGCTACCATATACAGGAGGGACAACAGCCAACCCAAAAGGGGTTATGCTTACTCACCGCAACCTTGCCTCCTGCCAGAGCCAGGTCAAAGCTGCCTGGCCGATACTTGAAGAAGGAAAAGAAGTTGTACTTGCTTTCCTGCCTTTCTATCACATATACGGACAGGTAGTTGTTATGCTTAACACTATGCTGACCGGTGGAACAATGGTCCTTTTTACCACACCGGACATAGACGATATTCTATTTGCCGTAGAAAAAAATCAAGCCACCACTTTTCTTGGTGTTCCAACTTTCTTCGAATATCTCAAAGAGTATGAAAAAACAGACCGGGTAAACTGGAAGCGGCTCAAGCTTATTGTCTGCGGGGCCGACACCCTTCATAAGACTACCCTGGAAGACTGGACCAGGCGGACCGGAAGCTATATTACCGAGGGTTTCGGAATGACTGAAACAAGCGGCGTCAGCCATGTTAACCCACTGGACGGGGGAAAACCGGGTTCCTTCGGCTTGCCCCTGCCCAACGTAACCGCTGCTATTATCGATCCTGAGACGGATGAATTCTTACCCGCCGGCGAAACCGGGGAAATGATCCTGCACGGGCCGAATATAATGCAGGGCTATTGGAACCGGGATGAAGACAATAAAAAGACCTTTATCGATGTTGACGGCAAGCGTTTCATGAAAACCGGCGACCTGATTCGCATGGACGAGGAAGGTTACTTCATTTTCTACGACCGGACCAAGGATTTAATAAAGTTCAAAGGTTATTCTGTTTTTGCCCGGGAAATAGAAGAAGTTCTTTATAAGCATCCCCAGGTTAAAGCCGTGGGAGTAATTGGAGTACCTGACCCCAAGGTCGGACATTATATCAAGGCTAATGTAGTATTACACGCTGAAGCGCGGGGCAAAATTTCCGAAGAAGATGTTATTAATTACTGCAAGGAAACCCTGGCTCATTACAAGGTGCCGAAAGTTGTGGAGTTTCGCGGAGAACTACCGAAAACCGATGTCGGAAAAATATCACGGCGTGAACTGAGAGAAGAACTGGACGAGGAGGCCTAAACTTGAATAAGCCATTTTTTGAAGTTGAAAACGTGTCTAAGAGCTTCGGGGGGTTACAAGCAATTGACAATGTCAGTTTCCAGGTGGCCCGTGACGAGATGATCGGATTGATCGGACCAAACGGGGCGGGAAAAACCACGCTGGTACGGTTGATCATGAGCATACTGAGGCCGGATAGCGGTTCGATCAGGCTGAGAGGCAAAGATATCACCAACATGCGCACCTGGGATGTTGTATCGGAAGGGATTGCCGGCACATTTCAAACCACCCGTCCTTTTCGTCGACTGCCTATTATCGCCAATGTAATGGTGCCCTGCCTGGGACCGCGTACATCAAAACGCGGCGAATGGGTTAAAAGAGTTGAGGCCAGGGCCATGGATGCCCTTGAATTCGCCGGCATTTCGGATCTGGCCATGGAGCCCGCTTCGCGGCTTTCTCAGGGAGACCTGAAGCGGCTGGAAGTGGCCAGGGCTATCGCTACCGAACCGGAACTGCTAATTCTTGATGAACCATTCGGAGGGCTTACCCCAACTGAAACAGAACTGATGGCTAAGTCTGTGCGCCGCCTGCATAAGGGCGGCCGTTTTGGCCGGCTGCACAGCGAAGGAGCAGCTATGATTATAATCGAGCATAAACTGCAGGAGTTAATGAAGATTGTCGATAGAGTAGTGGTAATGCATTTTGGTAAGGTAATTGCTATCGGCAAACCTGATGAGATTATTAAAAATGAAGAAGTCATTGAAGCATATATTGGCAAGGAGGTGGTCTAGATGCTGTTGGAAGTAAAAAACCTGACTGTCTCTTACGATACAGCAATGATTTTGAACAACATTAGCATGAATGTCGACAGCGGCGAACTGGTAAGCCTGGTCGGCCCCAACGGAGCGGGGAAATCGACTTTCATTCGCACCATTACAGGCCTTGTGCGCTGGGAAAGGGAAACTCTTAAAGGGACCCGCTACGGTGATATTAAAATTGAAGGTGAGGTTTCCTTTAACGGCGAACGAATTGACAAATTACCAGCACACGATATAGTTAAAAAGGGTTTGATTCACTGTCCGGAAAGGCGCCGCCCCTTTACCGAAATGTCTGTGTATGAAAACCTGATGGCGGGCGCTTACCTGGTTAAGGATAAAAGCCAGATGCAGGAGAACTTAGAAGACGTTTATAACATTTTCCCGATCCTTAAGGAGCGCGGCAAGCAAATCTCCGGCACTCTTTCGGGAGGGGAACAGCAGATGCTGGCTATCGGTCGCTCGCTGATGGTTAAACCGCTCTTACTCTGTATCGACGAGCCCTCAACCGGGCTGGCACCCCAGATCAAACAGCAGGTTTTTGACAAAATCAAGAAAATCCAGGGCATGGGTATGACCATATTACTGGTTGAGCAGGATGTCAGCATGACTTTTTCCATGGCCGATCGCAACTACATTATTTCCCACGGTAAAATTATCACCCAGGGAACCAGCGAAGAATTATTAAAAGATGAAACAGTACGCCAGTCTTACCTGGGCTTGTAAACACAGATAGCAGTAAACGGGAATAAGAAAAAATTGGCCAATAAGCTGATCTAAATCTAAGCCTTTAAAAAGCAAGAGTCGCCTGAAAGCGAGAGTGATCTCCTAAAGCAAATGCCAGGGTTATTTTGACCCTGGCATTTTTATGAATATATTTCTCAA
>SKZS01000030.1 GCA_007127255.1 Syntrophomonadaceae bacterium
TATCAACCTGACCGGAGCTTATAACTGCGCTAAAGCAGCATGGCCTTATATGAAAAAGCAGCAGTGGGGCAGAATCGTGAATATGGCTTCTGTTGCCGGAACCCTTGGAGGATTCGGACAGGCCAGCTACTCCTCAACCAAGGCAGGGGTTATCGGTTTAACAAAAAGCCTTGCCTTAGAAGGAGCAAGATACAATATCACGGCTAATGCCATCGTTCCCGGTATAATTGGCACGGAAGCCTGGAAAAGCGGCAATCCGAAAATGAACGACAGGATGATTGCCCGAACAGCTTTCCGCAGGCCGGGAGAACCGGAAGATATTGCTCATGCTGTTGTCTTTCTGGCCACAGAAGAAGCAAAGTATATAACCGGTATTGAGTTAAACGTTTCCGGAGGTATTGAACTGTTTACATTTTAACTGCCCGGTTAATTAAAATAGCGTTTCCTGCTAAAAAAGCAGGAAACGCTATTTTTGATCCCAACGTTCGGACATTTCAGACCCTCTGTGATTAATTCACCTGCCAGATCATGCCCTGTCAACAAAAGCGTCAGAAAACAACCTAACTGCATTCAGGTATACCTGCCTGGCCAGTTCTTCAAAATCCTGCCCTAAGGCCAGCGCAGCACGTTCATAAGTTAACTTGATATAAGATGGTTCGTTTCGCCGGCTGCGAAAAGCCTGGGGAGACAGGTAGGGTGCATCTGTTTCCAGTAACAGCCGATTCGCAGGAATATACTTCAACAAATCACGCAAATCATGAGATTTAGGGTATGTTAACGGACCTGCCAGAGAAATATAAAAGCCCAGTTCCAGGAATGATTCCGCCCAGCTGCGATCACCGGAAAAACAGTGCATCACTCCGGCAGGATAAGGCAGGTCTTCTTCCTGAAGAACCTGTAACGTTTCAGAATGAGCCATGCGGCTGTGAATGATAACCGGCTTGTTAACCCGGCAGGCCAGGCGTATATGCTCCCGAAATACTTTTTCCTGGATTTCTTTTGGAGAAAGGTTCCGGTAATAGTCAAGACCGGTTTCGCCTATAGCCAAAACGGTATCCTGCGCCGCCAGTTTTTCAAGCTTCTCAATCCAGTTGTTATTCGCTTTAACCGCACTGTGCGGGTGAATGCCAACCGAAGCACTAATCCAGGGATACTTTCTGCTCAATTCAACCGAACGCCTGGAACTCAATTCATCGGCACCGGCATTAAGTACAGCCGCTATTCCGACCTTCCTGGCACGTTCAAGAACCTGGTCCAGATCTTTTTGAAACTGTGGAAAATCCAGATGTGCATGTGTGTCAACCAGTTCTGTCAAATCAGCTAACCCTGCTTCCGGAAGGCATATCCCGATCTACTGTCGTCAGGGCCAGGCGGCCATCATTTGCAGTCGCTGCCAGCAGCATACCCTGTGAGAGCACTCCCCTTAGTTTGACCGGCTTCAGGTTTGATACAAAAAGAACATGTTTGCCAATTAGTTCGTCAGGTTGATAATGTTCGGCAATACCTGCAACCACCTGTCGCCGGTCATTATCCCCGATGACCACTTCTACTTTCAAAAGCTTGTCTGCTTTAGGTATTTTTTCTGCAGCAATCACTTCTGCAACACGTAGATCAACCTGTTGAAACTGATCAAGGCTGATTAGCCCTTCATGCTCTTCAGTTTGATCAGCATCATCAGCAACTGGCTTATCTGCCTGCATTTCTCTAATTTCCGCCTGCAAGTTAAGGCGCGGAAATAAATCATCACCTCTGGAAACTACGCTGCCCGGCTTCATCATACCCCACCGTTTAAGACTTGCCCAACCCTGCATATCACTTTCAGCTTCTATCCCCAGCTGTTCAAAAATACTCTTTGGTGTGCGGGGCATGAAAGGCTGCAGTATTACTGCAGTAAAACGGATACTTTCGATCAGATTGTAAATTACAGTACCCAACCTGCCGACATTGGCAGGGTCTTTAGCCAGATCCCAGGGTGTATTTTCATCAATATATTTATTGCTGCGTTTTACCAGCTTCCAGAGTTCTGCCAGGGCGTCGCTAATTTTAAGCTGGCTCGTATATACTTCGACATTAGACGGAGTTTCGAGGGCTAAAGAACGTAATTCCTGATCTGTATTGCCATCATCAACTGTCGGTTCAGGTAGAACCCCGTCAAAATAACGCTCAGCCATAGTTAAGGTTCTGCTGACCAGGTTGCCCAGATCGTTGGCCAGGTCAGTATTAATGCGGTTAATGAAATTTTCAAGGCTGAATATTCCATCCTGGCCAAAGGGGATTTCCCTCAGGAGGAAATAACGCAGGGCGTCAGAACTGTAACGATCAGCCAAAACGCGGGGATCAATCGCGTTTCCTTTGGATTTAGACATCTTCCCTTCTTGAAGCATCAACCACCCGTGTCCGAATACTGTTTTCGGCAGGGGTTGATTCAGGGCCATCAGGAATATGGGCCAGTAAATGGTATGAAAGCGCAGAATATCCTTACCGATCAACTGAACATCTGCCGGCCAGAATGTTTCATAAATACTGCCTTCTTCACCGTATCCTAATGCTGTAATATAATTGCTGAGAGCATCAAGCCAGACGTAGATGACATGATCCTGATCAAAGGGGACGGGAATACCCCAGTCGAAAGAAGTCCTTGAAACACAGAGATCTTCAAGGCCGGGTTTGAGAAAATTATTGATCATTTCATTTTTCCGCGAAGGCGGTTGAATAAAGTCTGGATTTGCTTCAATATGATCAATTAGCCTCTGCGCATAATTAGACATCCGAAAGAAATAAGCTTCTTCAGATATTAATTCCACTTCCCGGCCGCAATCCGGACAGTTTCCATCAACTAGCTGCCGTTCTGTCCAGTAAGCTTCACAGGGCGTGCAATACCTGCCTTCGTATCTTCCCTTATAAATATCACCCTGCTCATGAAAAGCAGTAAAAATTTGCGCTACTTTATCCTTATGCCTATCCTCGGTAGTGCGGATAAAGTCATCGTATTCGATATCAAGCTCATCCCAGAGTTCTTTAATCCAGGCAACTATCTCATCAACAAAAACACGGGGTGCTTTACCGGCTGCTTCGGCCTGACGCTGAATCTTTTGCCCGTGCTCATCGGTGCCAGTTAAAAACCAGACCCGATAGCCGGTCAACCTTTTGAATCGGGCAATAGCATCGGCAGCTACGGTGGTATATGAATTGCCAACATGTAATTTATTGCTTGGATAATAGATCGGAGTGGTAATATAAAATGTCTTCACTTCTGCCAAATCCAGGCCTCCTTAAAGCTATAAAAGATGAGGTTATTATATCAGAGCAGGTTCACCTGTCAAGATGACCCTTCACTTAATACCCTTCGAAGTGCCATATATGCAAGGAGCTTCTTTTCATGTAATATATTTGTAAAGTTGAGTAATTAGGGAAAATAACTATTGACTTTCCATGTAAATTACTGGTATAATGATCGAACCAACATTGCCACATAATGAAGAAAAGGAGGGTATGCTCTTGAAATCAACTGGAATTGTTCGGAAAGTAGATGAATTAGGTAGAGTAGTGATCCCTATAGAATTAAGGCGGACGCTGGGAATAGAAGTAAAAGATGCTCTGGAAATATATGTTGATGCTGAAAGAATAGTCCTTAAAAAATATGAACCGGCGTGTCTTTTTTGCGGCAATGCCGACAATGTGAAGCATTTTAACAACCGTATCGTCTGCTGTGAATGCATCGATAGTTTAAGTCAAGCATAATTAGAGCGTAACCGGGGGCACGGCTTTGCCGTGCCCTTCAATCAAGGCATATCAACTTCTTCTAAAGGAAAATCCCTAACATAACCTGACTCCTGCAATTTGACTGAAACCATTTTTTTATTGCGGTTAATTTCCGTTACGTATCCATTTCCATCAGGTGTAATGACCGCATCTCCCGGGTTGGGCATATCTTCATGAGCATTCTCATATGCATCGGCCTCATAGCGAAGGCAGCACATTAAACGGCCGCAGACTCCTGATATTTTTGTGGGATTAAGGGACAGATTTTGCCCCTTTGCCATCCGAATTGATACAGGCTCAAATTCTTCAAGAAAAGTCGAACAGCAAAAGGCCCTCCCACAGGGACCGATACCGCCTTTTAGCTTGGCTTCATCACGAACCCCAATCTGGCGTAATTCAATACGAGTTTTAAATATTGAAGCCAGGTCTTTAACCAATTCCCTGAAGTCTACTCTTTCTTCCGAGGTGAAGTAAAAAATGATCTTATTGCGATCAAAGTTATATTCAACATCGACAAGCTTCATATCAAGGCTGTGCTCAATGATCTTTTTCTGACACCTGGAAAAAGCAATGGATTCTTTTTGCTTATTTTCTTCAACCCGGCAGCAATCCTCTTCTGTTGCTTTGCGCACTACCTTTTTCAATGGCAAAACCAGCTTTTCTTCAGACATCTCTTTTTCCAGGGTAACAACAGTTCCTATTTCCTGACCCCTGGCCGTTTCCACAATTACCTGCATTCCCTGTTCAATGCTATTTATACCGGGTTCAAAATAATAGGTTTTTCCAGCCTGCTTGAACCGAACCCCGACGACTTTTGGCATTTTGAGAACCTCCTTTGCAACAATACAAGCAACTTCTCCAACAATAATCGGCGATTAACGTTGGTATTGTTTAATTCATAAATTACACTGTTTATCAGCATAACCGAGTCTTCCAGGCTAACTGAATCAATATCAGCAAGCCAGTTCATTGATTTATCAACACAAAGATTCTGAATCATTCCATCGCGGTAAATCATGCCCAGTAATTCTAAAAAAATAGTCAGGTCTTCCCGATCAGATAGATAACGGGCCCACGATAAAAGCTGCTGCGCTGAATCACAACCGGTAGCAAGATTATAAGCAAGTGTTTTTACTTCTTCGAAACGCCCTTCAAAATGTTCATCATCAGCAAGTTCAAAAGCGTATCCGGGCAGTCCTCCACTAATGCGGGCAACCAGGGATGCTTTTTCTTCAGAAAGCTGTTTTTTGTCGAGCAGAAGCCTGGTTATGTCAGAACAGTCCAGCGGCTTCAGAACATAACGCTGACATCTTGATACTATAGTATCAAAAAGCAGGCGCGGCTGCCTGGCCAGGAGAATAAAGTGCAAGTCATCCGGTGGATCCTCAAGTAGTTTTAAAAGTGAAGAGGAAGCCTCGGCTGTCATTACTTCAGCCTGGTTAATCATACATACTTTTTTACTGCCCTGAAGGTAGAATTTCTGCCGGAGCGAGCGAATTTGATCGATTTTGATGTTTCTTCCATCTGGAGACAGTTCAAAAAAATCTGGGTGATTTCCGTTTAGAAAGCTGCGGCAGGAAATACACTCCATGCAGGGTTCTCCTGCAACCCGGCATGAACAAAGCACAGCCATTGAAAGAGCGCGACCCCAACTTTTTTTACCACTTCCGGAAGGACCGGTCAACAAAACTGAATGGCTTAACTTGTTTTCGGTAAGAGCGCTAAACAGTAAGCTGCGCAATTCATTCTGACCAACTAAGTTTTTAAAACTCATATCCGGACCTCGCAGAAAACCTTCCGGCAATTCGTTTTTGCACTATTTGCCAGATCATTTCACTCTGATGTTCCATTGCTCCCGAAGCATCAACAATATTTACTCTAAGCGGTTCCTGACGGGCTATTTCCAGGTAGCCGCGGCGGACACGCTGGTGAAAGCAAACATCTTTACTTTCCATGCGATCGGCCGATGCACCACGCCTTTCTGCCGCTTTTTCCACTGTAAGATCCAGTAATATCGTAAGGTGTGGGGTAATTCCACCTGTAGCTTTGCGGCTTAAAAAGCGAATAAATTTAAGATCAGCGCCTCCGCCATAACCCTGATAAGCCAGAGTCGAATCAGTAAAGCGATCGCAAACGACAATCTTGCCGTCAAACAAAGCCGGCAGTATAACTTGTTCAGTAAGTTCAGAACGTGCTGCCATGTATAGAAGCATTTCTGCCTGGAGTGAAGGGGAATACCGGTTGTCAAGCAGAATCTGCCTGATGTTTTCACCAACAGCAGTACCGCCGGGCTCACGAACCAAAATACAGGCAATACCATTTTGTGCAAGTTTGCCGCGAAGTTCTTCTGCCTGTGTGGTCTTGCCGCAACCATCAATCCCCTCCAGGGAAACCAGTAGACCGCGCGTATTAAGCACCCCATTTTAGACTTTATATTTTGCTTTCAACAGCTAAAAATACCACAGCCGCTTCCGGCCTGTGGTATCCGGATTATTAAAATAATTATTAAAAACTATAATTTGGCGATTCCTTGGTAATTTGAACCCCGTGAGGGTGGCTCTCTTTGAGCCCGGCCCCTGAAATCCTGATAAAGCGGGTATTCTGCTGCAGTTCATCGATAGATTTAACACCACAGTAACCCATCCCTGCCCGCAAACCTCCAACCATTTGAAATACCATGTCACCAACCGTACCCCGGAATGGCACTCTTCCTTCAATACCCTCGGGCACCAGTTTCTGTTCATACTCCTGGAAATAACGATCACGTGAGCCTTCCTTCATCGCACCCAGTGATCCCATCCCTCGATAAACTTTATAACTTCGTCCCTGGAAAATTTCAAACTCACCCGGACTTTCTTCGGTTCCGGCCAGCAGACTTCCGATCATTACCGCTGCTGCTCCTGCCGCCAGCGCTTTAGTTAAATCACCAGAAAACTTAATGCCCCCATCAGCAATAACGGGCACTCCAAGTTCACGGGCTGCCTGTGCCGCTTCATAAACCGCCGTTATCTGGGGCACACCAATACCGGCAATAACCCTGGTAGTACAAATAGATCCCGGCCCTACCCCTACTTTTATTGAATCGGCACCGGCTTCGATCAGGTCCCGGGCTCCATCCGCCGTAGCTATATTTCCTCCCATAACCTCCATATCGGGAAAAAGCTGTTTTACTTCTTTAACAGTATCAAGCACAGGTTGAGAATGCCCGTGGGCAGAATCGACAACAATCAAATCGACGCCGGCTTCTACCAGGGCCTCAGCCCTGGTAAGAGCATCACGGCCTACGCCAACAGCCGCTGCTGCCAGCAAACGTCCATTGGAATCCTTGGAAGCACGGGGATACTGGATGGTTTTTTCTATATCTTTGATGGTGATCAGCCCTTTAAGGTTAAACTGATCATCGACAATAGGCAGTTTTTCAATTTTGTGTTGGCGCAATATTTCCTGGGCTTCTTGTAGAGTAGTTCCTTCGGGAGCAGTAACCAGCTTTTCATGGGTCATAGCTTCGCCAATCGGCCGTGAATAATCTTCTTCAAAACGCAGATCTCGATTGGTAATAATACCAACCAGTTTTTCCCCAACGGTAACGGGAACACCGGATATTCGGTAGCGCTCCATTAAAGCGGCGGCATCATTAAGAGTATGGTCTGGAGTTAATCGAAAAGGGTTAGTAATTACACCATGCTCAGAACGTTTGACCTTATCGACTTCCTCTGCCTGCTTTTCTAAAGTCATATTACGGTGAACAACACCGATTCCGCCTTCGCGGGCTACTGCTATGGCCATTCTCGCTTCAGTAACAGTGTCCATGCCCGCAGATAAAAGTGGGGTATTTAGTTTAATGTTGCGACTCAACCGGGTAGTAATATCAACATCACGGGGTAAGACTTGCGACCGGGCGGGAACCAATAAAACATCATCAAAAGTAAGACCTTCATATAAAAATCTGTCAGCCTGCAAAATGCACTCCTCCCGCATTTTTAGTCATCTAGTTGATTGAAGTGATCATAACAAACGCCCCTGTTAGTGTCAACCACAACCGTCAGCAGGATAATTGGCCCTCAAAAACGAATCAAGTAAATAAATATTATTGAGGAGGACATACCTTGCCTTACTTGGAATTTGACAATCATCGTTACTACTACGCAGGCGATCTAAACCGTGAAGGATTGCCCCTGATATTCTGCCACGGGTCAGGAGGCAGGCATCACCACTGGCTTTATCAGCTGAAGTTTTTAAAAGATGAAGCAAACCCAATTGCTGTTGACCTCCCCGGGCATGGGCGCTCAGGAGGAACTCCTGCCAATACTGTTACTTCTTACAGGGAGTGGCTTTACAGGTTTTATAAAGCAGCAGGTGTCGGGCCATTGGTATTAGCGGGCCACTCCATGGGAGGAGCAGTAGCGCTCGATTTCGCATTAAATTACCCTGCTGATGTGCTGGGGCTTATCCTGGTCGGTAGTGGCGGGCGGCTGCGGGTACTTCCAGCTTTTTTGGACGAACTAGCCAAGGGATCTGTGCCTGAATCTATTTCCGAATTCCTGTACGGCCCCGCCGCCTCTAAGGAACTGCTGCAAAAAGGGCAGGAAGAAATTAAGAGCACTGCTGCTTCAGTTTATTATGCCGATTTTAGCGCCTGCGATAAATTTGATGTGATGGAAGAGCTTCCCCGTATCGAGCAACCGGCACTAATGATCTGTGGCAGCGAAGACAGCCTGACCCCTGTTAAATACAGCCGTTACCTCGAGGATAAACTGCCCCTGGGACAGGTTGAAGTTATTGAAGGAGCAGGACACATGGTAATGCTCGAAAAGCCGGATCAGGTTAACCTGGCCATTTCTAACTTTTTTAAGCAGTTCAAAGACAGTGCGTGAGCTAAAAAGATACGACATATCACTGTAAGAACATACCGAAGGAGGAGAGCATGGAAAAAAAACGCAGTTTTTTTAATCTGGAAGAAACCTTAAAACAAGCAGTAGAAAACTTTGCGGCCCTGGATCCTGCTGAAATAGCCGTAAACGCCGGTGTTGAATTAAGTAAAGACAAATTAAGCCTGAAAGTAACCTTTATTCAGCAAGACTTCCTGGTTTACCATCCCGGGGGACAGGTAAAAACCAGGGAAGGGGAGGATGCTTCGATTTACCTGGCAATCATTATACTGCACTACCTGGTAACTGCAGACGGCAAGCCGCTCACCGGTCGCTGGATTGCCTACCGTCACCTGCCGGGCGGAGATATTTATATCGAACCCTTTCAAAAGAGGGCTGTAATTCCGTTTTTAAAAACTTTCGGCGACAGGCCGGCAGATTTTCAAAAAGCAGCTTTAGCCCTGGGCGGCTACCAGCTTGACATAAGTGGAATAAGCATGGTTATACCTGTACTGCCGCGCGTGCCTGTTTGTTTTACAATCTGGCCCGGTGATGAGGAGATACAAACCTCGGCAAATATTCTCTTTGATGAAGCCGCTCCATCATACCTGCCGACAGAAGACTATGCCCACCTGCCGGCAATAGTTAACGGGGCAATGAAGGGCAAGTATTAAATAACCCTGCGGCCGTCAAGAGCACGGCTCAGGGTGAGGTCATCGGCATATTCAATGTCTCCTCCAACAGGCAGGCCGAAAGCTATCCTTGTAACCCTGACCGAAAGAGGGTTTAACAGTCTGGCCAGGTATCCCGCAGTAGCGTCACCTTCAACATTGGGATTGGTTGCAATAATCACTTCTCGGATTTCACTTTCTCTAATACGCGAAACCAGCCGGTCCAACTTAAGTTCTTCGGGACCGATCCCATCGAGAGGAGAAAGAGCCCCATGCAGCACATGGTAGAGTCCGCTGTACTGACCGGTTCTTTCCAGGACAAGGACATCCCGCGGTTCCTGGACGACACATAGCAGGTTATTATCACGCTTCGAATCACTGCAGTATATGCACAAATCCGTCTCAGCCAGGCTGCCGCAGGTTTGACAAAAGCCCAGTTTATCTTTAGCATCCACCATAGCCCTGGCGATGGCGACTACATCCTCACGTGAACAGCCCAGCAAATAGAAAGCGATCCTCTGGGCCGATTTCTGCCCGATTCCGGGAAAGCGGGTTAGAGCTTCAACTAGTTTTTTTAGATGACCGGGATAAACCATCGGTTTGCCTGGCGGCCTCCTTTAGATGCTAAAACATTCCAGGGGGAAGATTCATTCCGCCTGTCAGTTTCTGCATTTCTGACGATACCATTTCATCAACCCGGTTAAACGCTTCGTTAACTGCGGCAATAATCATATCTTCCAGCATTTCGCGGTTATCCTCATCCATAGCTTCGGGATCGATCTGCAGAGAAACCAGCTGCTTCTGGCCGTTGGCCACAACCCGCACTGCTCCACCCCCGCTTGAACTCTCAACTGTTTTTTCAGACAGTTCTTCCTGCAGTCTGCTCATTTCAGCCTGAGCTTTCTGCAGTTGTTTCATCATTTTATTCATTCCACCGTTAGGCATCGGCTAACCTCCTCTCACTCTGAATCAATTAAATTGCCCCCGAACAGTTCCATTGCTTCTTCCGCTCCCGTTGATTTATTTGTTTTCGGCCGCTCTTTCTCTTCTTTTGGTCCAACATCCGGGGCAGAATCAGAAGCAGAATCGGGATCAGTAACAGGCTCTGCTTTCCCGGAAGCGCTGCTTCTTTTAACTTCACCTTCAACAATCTCCGCTTTTATAGTAACCGGCACTCCACAAAATGCAGAAAATACTTCCTCGACTGTTTTACGGTGACTATTTTCCAATATCCTAATCTGGTGAATTGTATATTCACTGCTATATTCCAGCCGGACCATGTTACCGCGGCATTCGCCAAGAACAGCTGGATCCAGCCAGGCAGCAGTACTTTTCTGTCTTCTCTTAATCTCCTGCAGAATGCGGGGCCAGGCTTCTTTGAATTTGGCGGTATGATTTTCGACAGCTTCTTTTCCTGCAACGTCAGAAGTATCTTCGGCAGGACCCGGCCTTTTTTCTGCATCGGCAGCCCGGGAGCGCTCATGACGCTCCGCCTCTGATTGTGCTTTTCCTTCCCTTGTATCCTCAGCTTTCTGCCTATCTGCTGTCATTTCAGCATTTTGCGTTATTTTAGCTGTATCAGGATCAGGTTGCTCAACGGCAGCAGAATATAAAACAGAAACTGGTTTCAAGCGACCGTGCAGCAGCCTGATCAGCCGGATAAAAGCCACTTCTAAAATATACTGGGGGAAGTGAGCATGACGTAATTCAGAGCTTACTTCATGTAAGAGTTCGACTGCATCAAGAAGAAGATGCTTCTCTACTTTTCCATGATACCTGGATACAACCTGTTCAAAACCATGTGCGTTGCTTCCAGCCTGCTTTCCGTTGCTTTCATTTTCAAGAAGAAGGCGGGTAAAAATAAAGGTTAAGTCGCGTATAAATAAGTTGAGATCCCGTCCGCTGTAAACCACCTGCTCGATAATTGAAAGACCTGTATCAAGATCATTCTCTACAGCAGCCTTAACCAGGGTTCCGATCGTCTCAATCATTGTCGCCCCGGTTACTATGCGAACCTGAGTGGCTTCAATTTTTTCTTCTTCGTAAGCCGAACACTGCTCAAGTATACCAAGAGCATCACGCAGTGAGCCATCTGCAAGGCGGGCAATTAATGTAACCGCTTCACTGTCGGCCTGCCAGTTTTCCTGTTCCAGAATATGTTCCAGGTGCTGTCTGATTTGATCGACAGTAAGCAGGTGAAAATCAAAGCGCTGGCATCTTGAAACGATAGTCGATGGAAGACGGGAGGGGTCGGTAGTTGCCAGGATAAAAACAACATTTGGCGGAGGCTCTTCCAGGGTTTTAAGAAAAGCGTTGCAGGCTTCGGGAGTCAGCATATGCGCTTCATCAATTATATACACCTTGTAGCGGCTTTCACCGCTGGCAAAACGGCTTCTTTCTCTCAATTCACGGATTTCGTCAATACCGCGGTTTGATGCTGCATCCATTTCAATAACATCGATCGAAACTCCAGCCGCAATATTTTTACAGGGAACGCACTTCCCGCAGGGTTCAGCAACAGGATATTGCTCACAATTCATGGCCCTGGAAAGGATCTTGGCTGCAGTAGTTTTCCCGGTTCCCCGGGGACCGCAGAATAGATAAGCGTGTGCAAGGTGATCACTGCACAGGGCATTGCTAAGCGTACGGGTTATATGCTCCTGCCCTGTCATATCCTTGAAGTTTAAAGGGCGGCGGCGGCGGTAAAGGCTGAGATAAGACACAGGATCAAAACACCTCTTAAGTCTCTCGAATTATAGTCGCAACTGTACCCAGGGCCCTGATCGCTTTTTCCAAATTCTCCTGCTTAACCAAAATATAATCTGTCTCATAGGTAGATATTACAAATACAGTAATTCCATCAGCAGCCAGCGGATTGAGCAGTGAAGATAAAATACCGACCACGTTAAAGTCCAACAAACCTTGAACCTTAAAAGCGCGAAAACCTTTTTCTGAAGGATAGTCAGCCGGAATTAGTTCTTCCCTGCATACTATAGAGGTTTCATCAACCGTTCTGGTCAGAGAGAAAAAAGTGCCGCTTTTTATCAGCCAATCCGGATACGGCATCTCATTTTTAAAGCGACAGACCCCCAGCCTTTCAGGCAGAATGGTCAGAACTACATCTTCTTCAATATAATTAATGGCCGTGCACCTACCTTTGATCGACACCTCCAGGCGCTTACCAGGCAGTTAGCTCCTTCCCGGCGCTCCCGTGGCACCCGCAAATAATCACTTACCGCTGCTTCCTTCCGGACCTGACGGGGTTCATGAACTTGCGCCGCACGGGACCGGGCCATCGACACCACTTACCAGGCGCAGACCCTGAAGATGCGCGACCGGGGGCAGGAATTAAACCCCGCTCTAGCGGATTGCGGGTTCAGGGCACCGCTACCTCCCCGTCTAGCACGGCCAAACCATAAAAATGGCGGAGAGAGAGGGATTCGAACCCTCGAGACAGGGTTTTGCCCCATCTACTCGCTTTCCAGGCGAGCGCCTTCGACCAACTCAGCCATCTCTCCACGCCAAACTATATAATCTTGCCGAAAATAATTATACAATGAAAACTGCTCATTTTCAACCGCACCAGCCAATTAATGTCTGGACCTGATTACCAAAACAGGGTTGATGATAGTGTACAGTTTCTCAGTATACGGCTGGCAGCTCTGGCTTTATGCATCAGCTTTAAAAAAATAAGTTCTTCTTGCGAAACAGAAAAAAGAGTTTCGGGGAGAGTCTCCCTGAAACCCTTTTTCCAAAATTGTTCTCTGGCGGAGAGAGTGGGATTCGAACCCACGGTGCCTTGCGGCACACACGATTTCGAGTCGTGCGCCTTCGACCGGACTCGGCCATCTCTCCCGGTCAAGTTATATATTACAACAGGGTATCACTTTTTGTAAAGATTAGCATCATCCACGCCGTTTTTTAAAAAAGCTCTGCAGCAAGGCAGCACATTCCGCTTCCAGTATTCCACTGCTAACTTCCAGGCGGTGATTCAACCTTTTATCTCTTACGAGATCATAAAGTGTGCCGGCTGCTCCGCCTTTTGGATCAACCGTCCCGTAAACAAGGCGATCGAGGCGGGCCATAACCATTGCCCCGGCACACATCGGACACGGTTCAAGAGTAACATAGAGAGTGCAGCCGCCTAAACGCCAGCCCCCCAGCAATGAACCAGCCTGGCGGATAACTAATATTTCTGCGTGTGCTGCAGCGTCATTGAGTTCTTCGCGGCGGTTACGATCAGCAGAGAGAACCTGTCCATCTTTAACCAGGACAGCACCTATAGGGACCTCACCACAGCGGGCAGCTTCTTCGGCCAGCCTGAGAGCCTCACCCATATGCTTTTCATCAGGTAATAAAGACATCATGCTTCACCGTAATTCCTTTTCTGTAAAAGAAAGCCCCCGGACGGGGGCCTTCCTGCATAAAGATGTTGATGATTTAGACAGATTTAACGCTCAAAGCGAAGTTCGTTAATCTCATTCCTGAATTCAGAATCGGGGATACGGCGGAGACTGACAACTATACCATCCCATTGATCGGTCATCTGAATCACTTCGCTATCCGTAAATGATAGTTCTGCAGTTCTTTCCCATTCAGCAAGACCGCGATGATAAAGCTCAAGATAGCTGACCGAGTCAACATCTACCACCCGGTACTGAGTTCTGAACCAGTATCCTTCCCCGGGTACGGCTACATTTACCATTTCGTTTGGCAAGAATTGAAAATACAAGGCATTTTCACCGGCAGGACTGCCCCATGAACCGACAATTTCTCCTTCATCTACAACCGTCCCGGTAGCAGCACCTCTGTCATGAAGAAAGAACCAGTAGCCTGCTCCCCCGGCACCGACCAGCAGTAAAATAGCCAGGACAATAATCAGGGGAACCAGAAAGCCTTTGCTGCTTTTTTGTTCATAAGCAGCCTGGTATTGCACTCCCTGCTGGGGTGTGTCCATTCTTTTTTCTTTCTTACCGCTTGAAGCTTCTGGCTGATCAGAAGCCTGGCCGGCAGCCGGCTTCACCTCGTCAACCGTAGACTCGCAATATCTGCATTTAA
>SKZS01000038.1 GCA_007127255.1 Syntrophomonadaceae bacterium
AGAATCTCTTTACGCTCTTAAAAAAATGGTTTTCGATGAGCAGCAGCTGTCCCTTGCGAAATTTGTTAGCATTCTTAAAAACAATTTCAGGGGAGATGAAAAGCTACAGGCCAGGCTCAACCTGCGTTTGCCCCGTTACGGAAATGATTACGCTGAAGTTGACAAAGCAGTACAGGACGCGGCTGATATTTTCAGCGAAACTATTAACAGTTATCGCAACTCGCGCGGTGGCCACTACCTGACCGGGTTTTATGCCATGACCTGCCATCACGGCTTTGGAGCTGTAACCGGAGCCCTGCCCAACGGCAGGCCGGCCGGCTTCAGGCTTTCAAACGGTCTTTCCCCGGTCGACGGAGCTGACAGAAGCGTGCCGACAGCAGCGCTTAACTCTGCGGCCAGGCTTAACAGCTGCAGGTGGGCAAACTGTTATGCTCTTAACCTCAAATTTGAAAGAAACCTGATCAAAGGCGAAAAAGGCATCCGGACCCTGAAGGATTTAATCAAGGGCTATTTCGGGCAAGGAGGGATGGAGCTGCAAATAAATGTTCAGGATGCGGAGCAGCTGCGCCTGGCAAAAGAAAACCCGGCTTTGTACCCCGGCCTTATGGTTCGCGTCTCGGGTTACTGTTCATATTTTAGCGATCTGTCACCGGAGGTCCAGGACGAAATTATTGAGCGCACCGCTCACGGAGCAGGCGGACAGGGTTGATATGGCGAACATATATATCCCGAGGGCGATAAACTCTATTAATTGGCAGGGCGGCGCCCGGCATTGCCTTAAAGCAGGAGGGTTTTAACCAGTGACCGATAAAGATAAAAAGAAAAATAAAAGCACAGCCATAGAAGTTTCCTTGCGGAAAATTGAAGCCGAAAGAAAAGCTCTTCTGGACGCCATCCCCGATCTGATGTTTCTTTTTAACCAGGAAGGGCAATTCGTTGATTACAAAGCCAGCAATCATGGAAACCTCTTGCTCGGGCCTGAGGAATTTTTGGGAACACATATCTCTGAAACCCTGCCTCCGGACCTGGCCGAAACAACCCTGGCCCGCCTGGCAGAGCTATTTAAAAGCGGAAAAACACAGGTTTACGAGTACTTACTGGAGATAGCCGGGGAACAGAAAATGTTCGAGAGCCGCCTGGTGCCATGCGGCGAGGACCGGGCCCTTGCCATTGTCCGTGACATTACAGAGCGCAGACAGATCGAAGAAGCGCTAAGGCAAAGTGAAGAGCAATTCCGGTCACTGAATGAAAATATCTCGATCGGCATTTATCGCAGCACACCCGGTCCTGAGGGTCGCTTTTTGGTGGCTAACCCGGCATTCATGCAAATATTTGGAATTAAATCAAAGGAAGAGCTGACACAAGTTAAGGTAAGCGAGCTGTACCAGGAACCTGCTGACCGTTATGAATTCTCTGAAAGACTAATCGCAAATGGCCAGTTAAAAGGGGTCGAATTGCCTCTTAAACGCATAGACGGAACCCCGATCTGGGGTTCGATTACAGCGCAGGTCATTCATACCGAGCAAGGTGAAGTGGCCTGGTTTGACTGTACAATTGAAGACATCACCGAGCGCAAAGAGGCAGAGGAAGAGCTAATTCTGCAAAGAGAGCGCCTGGCTAATATTGTCGAAGGGGCCGATGTGGGTACCTGGGAATGGAACGTTCAAACCGGTGAAACCATATTTAATGAAAAATGGGCTGAAATTATTGGCTATACCCTGGAAGAGTTATCGCCAGTATCGATTGAAACCTGGATCAAACATACCCATCCAGACGACCTGGAAGCTAGCGACCGTATGCTCGAACAACATTTTCGCGGAGAGCTCGATAGTTACAATATTGAATGCCGCATGCGGCACAGAAACGGACACTGGGTCTGGATAAATGATCGGGGGAAAGTAGTATCTTGGACAGAAGATGGTAAACCACTCTGGGTTTTTGGAACACATATTGATATTACCGAACGCAAGCAGGCGGAGAAAGAGCTGGAAGAAAGCAGAAACCTTTTAAGAAGCATGTTTCAAAGCATCCAGGATGGCATCAGCATTCTTAATACTGATTTTACTATTCGAGAAGTTAACCATACCATAGAAAAATGGTATAGTCAGGCAGCCCCTTTTACTGGCAAAAAGTGCTATGAGGTTTACCAAAATCGCTCTGAGCCCTGTGTGGCATGCCCTTCTATCGAAGCTCTCAAAAAGAAAACAGTATGCTTTGAAACAGTTCCATTGATGAAAGATGATAAGCAAGTAGGATGGGTAGAGCTATATTCACACCCTATGATAGACAAAACAACAGGTGCGGTTAACGGAATCGTTGAATTTGCGCGCGATATCACTGACCGCAAGCAGGCGGAAGAAGATCTGAAGGCATCAGAGCAAAGATATCGGGAAATCCTTTCAACCATGGAAGAAGGGTACTATGAGGTTGATTTAAACGGCAATTTTGTTTTCTTCAATGAATCCCTTTACCGGCAGTCCGGTTACAGCAGTGAAGAATTAATGGGCGAAAGTTATAAGCGGTTTTACAAAAACCCGGATGAAGTATTTAAAACTTACAACCGGGTCTATAGAACGGGAAAGCCGGAGACAGGGGTAGACTGGCCTGTGATTACCAGTGATGGCCGCATAATCTATGTAGAAGTATCCATTTCTTTGCACCGTGATGAAAAAGGGGAACCAATCGGTTTCAGGGGAGTAGCCAGGGACATCACCCAGCGCAGGCAGGCGGAGGAAAGAATCCGCCACCTTAGCTTTCACGACCAACTGACCGGGCTCTACAACCGACACTTCCTGGAAGTAGAAATGGAAAGGCTTAATACCGAAAGGCAGCTGCCAATCAGCATTATAATGGCCGACCTAAACGGCCTGAAACTGGTCAATGACACCTACGGCCACCATGCCGGCGACGAAATGCTTAAGCGTGTAGCGGCAATTCTTAAAAGCGTTTGTCGTGAAGATGACCTTATTGCCCGCTTTGGCGGAGACGAGTTTGTACTCTACCTGCCGCGAACCGAAGAAAATGAGGCTTTGAAAATTAGCAACAGAATTGAAGAGTCCTGCCGCAAAGAACAGGTTAATATAATGCCCGTGTCCCTGTCTTCGGGTGTGGCAGTTAAAATCAGCGCTGAACAGGAGCTGCCTGATGTCCTCAGAGAGGCCGAGGACAACATGTACCAAAACAAGCTTACTGAAAGCCGCAGCGGTAAAAGCGCTATAGTAAACACCCTCTTAAAAACCCTGGCCGAAAAAAGCTTTGAAACAGAAGCCCACACCCGCAATATGCAGGAAGCAGCAATTAAAATTGGTGAGAAACTGGGCCTGCCTAACTCAGAACTGCACCGCCTGCACTTGCTGATTACCCTGCATGATATCGGTAAGATCAATCTACCAGAACACCTTTTGACCAAAATGGGAGCTCTTGAAAACGAAGAATTAGAAGTCTTGAAGAAACATTGTGAAATAGGTTACCGGATTGCCAGGGCTTCAGGAGATTTTGCCCACGTGGACGAAGATATTCTTGCCCATCATGAACGTTGGGACGGCAGCGGCTATCCGCAGGGATTAAAAGGAGAAGATATTCCTCTGCTGGCAAGAATTGCAGCTCTTGTCGATGCTTACGAAGTAATGATCAACGGCAGGCCTTACAAGAAGGCGATGCAATTGGAAGCGATAAAGGCCGAACTGAAAAAAAGTGCCGGGACCCATTTCGACCCGAAACTGGTTGAAATATTTCTTTTAATTCTGGAAGCAGAGGGTTAAGCGTTAAGAAGAATCATAATGCAAGTTGCCCCTGGAAGCTTTTTTACAGGGCTTTGTAACTGCTCAGGCATAAACTGCCGTGCCTATGGGGACGGCTTGTCATTAACCAAGGTGTACCGGGCTGAGCAGTTACAGGGCTTTTTAAAATTCTTCTACCTTTTCGTGCTGCTTCAGCGGTGGATAGATATAACGGGGCTGGGGCGGCATGGAGTTATATACCCTTTCCAAATCGACACAACCGTAGGATAAGTTGGCAAACTTTTTACGGTTGTAGACACCCTTTACAAGCACTG
>SKZS01000138.1 GCA_007127255.1 Syntrophomonadaceae bacterium
GGCACAGAACCCGGTGTCAGCTTGACGGATGCTTTTGGTAATGCCGATTCCAGTGTTGTTCTGCTCTGGTCTTCCAGCCTCGGCGCCCTGGTTACCCTGGTTATGGTTCTGGCCCAGAGAATTGTTCCACTCCAGGAATCAATCGATACAATCATTAACGGAGCTAAGTCTGTATTTCCGGCCCTGATCATCCTGGTCCTGGCCTGGGCCTTAAGCTACATTTCAGGAGAACTCGGTGCAGCAGATTACCTGGTTGGTTTAGTTGAAGCAGCCGGAATTTCGGCGGCAATGCTACCGCTGCTTATTTTCCTTCTCTCCTGCTTTATGGCTTTTGCAATGGGCACCTCCTGGGGGACCATGGGTATTGTTACCCCGCTGGCCATCCCGGTCGCCTTTGCCTTAGGCGGAGAACCGTTCCTGATTCCGACCCTGGCTGCCGTTCTTACCGGAGCCATTTTTGGTGACCACTGCTCACCAATCTCCGACACCACTATTCTTTCCTCGACCGGTGCCGGAGCGGACCATATCGACCACGTTCGTACCCAGATACCATATGCAGTTACAGGTGCGGTTGTGGCGGCAGTATTTGGTTTCATCCCTGCAGGACTGGGCGTTCCCCCGATTATTTCTATCATAGTCGGAATTGTTGTCCTGATTATCTTCGTCAAGCTTGTCGGTAAGTCAACGGCAACCGTTGAGGATATAGATGCTGCAGGCAAATAAAACATGGTTTAGCAGCTGTGTTACTAAATAAGCTAATTAAAGGAGTCGGCCTTACCGGGCCGGCTCTTTTTTTTCACTTTTATTTTAACTACTGAGCCTATTGTTCTGTTCAATTATAAGCGGCGCCAGTAAACTGACATTGTGCTAAACGAGGTTAACAGCAGAGAGTTATTAACAGCGGATAAAAAAAATTTTCCACCCGGCCGATAATTTGTTACAATGATTAAGGCATCAACAATTACAATATCGAACTTAAAAAGGAACTAGCCGCATGGAAATTAGACTGGCGACAGCTGCAGACGAACCGGAAGTATGCCGCCTTTGGACAATGCTTCTTAAGTTTTATAACAAACAGGCTTCCCCAGAAGTGCTGCAGCGCAGCTACCGCTATGTGGTTAATCACCCCCATAAAGTCCTCGTTTTTATTATCCTCATTGAAGGCGTGGTGACCGGCACTGCCAGTTTGCATCTCGGGCATTATTCTACCTGGCAGGATAATTGGTACGGTCATATCGAAGATGTCGTTATCGACCCTGAGTATCGTGGACGCGGCCTGGCCGAACATATAGTAAACCACGTTATTTCTGCCGCTAAAGAGCAGAACTTAAGCCGCCTTGAATTAAATGCCCTCAGCAGCAACCATGCAGCCCGTAGATTGTATGAAAAACTAGGGTTTACCAACCAGTCTGTAGTCTACGAGCTCGATTTAATATAAAACCGGAAAGGAGTATATCAAATGCGTAATTACCGGGATATACCGTTATGGAAAGATGTTACTGCAGAAGAATGGAACGATTGGCACTGGCAGGTGCGCAACCGTATCACCACCCTGGGGCAGTTAAAACAGGTTATCGACTTAAACGAAGAGGAGGCAGAGGGGCTTGAAAAATGCCTGCAGACATTTCGGATGGCCATTACTCCTTACTACGCTTCGCTGATGGATCCTACTGACCGGGAATGCCCTGTGCGCAAACAGGCAGTGCCCACTTCGTTGGAACTGCACCGGGCCGGTTCTGATATGACCGATCCCCTGCACGAAGATATCGATTCTCCTGTAGAAGGTTTGACCCATCGCTATCCAGATCGCGTGCTCCTGCTCGTAACCGACCAGTGCTCGATGTACTGCCGGCATTGCACCCGGCGGCGCATGGCCGGAGGCAAAGATGAAGCGCGCACCCGGGCCCAGATTGATGCAGCAATCGATTATGTGCGCCGGACCCCTGTTGTCAGGGACGTGCTTATTTCCGGGGGAGACGGGCTTCTCATCGGAGACGATCTGATCGAACATATTCTCAAAGAACTGCATTCGATCGAACATGTGGAAATAATTCGCTTTGGCAGCCGTGCACCGGTGGTTATGCCACAGCGTATTACTGAGAAGCTGTGCAAAATGCTGGCCAGGTACCATCCCATTTATTTAAATGCCCACTTCAACCATCCGAAGGAGATAAATGAAGTATCCAGGGCCGCCTGCGAACGTTTGGCCAATGCCGGGATTCCCCTGGGCAACCAGTCAGTACTGCTGGCCGGAGTTAACGATTGTCCTGAACTGCTAAAGAAACTGAGCCATGAACTGCTTAAAATAAGGGTTCGCCCCTATTATCTCTACCAGTGTGATCTTTCCCAGGGAATCGAACATTTCCGGACTTCAGTCAGCGCGGGTATCGAAGCGATAGAAAACCTGCGCGGGCATACCACCGGCCTGGGAGTCCCTACTTTTTGTGTAGATGCCCCCGGCGGCGGCGGGAAAATACCGGTTATGCCCCAGTATTTAGTCAGCCAGTCAGCCAACCGGGTGGTCCTGCGCAATTTTGAAGGCGGGGTTTACTCCTATACCGAACCAAAGAGACTGGTTGATCCCGATATTCCCTGCAAGATATGCGGCGGCAGCCATAATGATTATGACGTCGGCGTCGCTTCGCTGTTAAACGGCCGCGCCGTGGCCATGGAACCGACTGAAAAGAAAGAAAAAAACTGACCAGCCATCAATAAGTTAAAAAGGTGTCAGAGATAAATTTAACTTATTCAAGGGTGGATGGTTTGCACTAGAGAGGAGATTATGATGAAACAACGTAAATTTCAACCGCCATGTTCAAAACTGACCTTTAAAGTTTTGAGCGAACGCGATATAGTCAAGATACATGAAGCAGCCCTGGAAGTTATGGAGGAGGCAGGAGTGCGTTTTCCCTCCAACCGGGCCCTCGATGTTTTAGAAGAGGCGGGATGCAGTGTAGACCGTGAAAGCATGATTGCCAAGCTGCCCTCCGATCTTGTCATTAAAACTTTGCGCCAGGCCCCGACCCGCTTTTTACTGGCCGGGCGCGACCCCAAGGACGATCTCTGGATCGATGACCGCACTTCACACCTTTCGACCGATGGCTGCGCCGTCGATGTCTACGATATAGATACAGGTGAACTGCGCCGCTCCAAAAAGCAGGATATTGTTAATGCCTGCAAACTGGCCGACTACCTGCCCGAGATTTCATATATCTGGGGGCCGCCGGTCAGCGCCCAGGATATTCCTGCCCATATCCGGCCCCTGCATGAAATTGAAGCCAGCATGAGCGGCACAACCATGCACATTCAGCCGGAAACGGTTATCTCTCACGAAATTGCCCACTTCGCCCTGGAAATGGCGGCAGTGGTAGCCGGCGGAAAGGAAAAGCTGCGCAGGCGTCCGCTTTTTTCCTATATGCAGTGCGCCACTGACCCCCTCGGTCAGGACGGCGGCAGTCTCGATGCCTCGATGGTAGCTGCCGAATGGGGCATTCCGACCGGTTTTATGCCCATGCCAATGTCCTGTGCCACCGCACCGGCCACCCTGGCCGGCAACCTGGTGGTTACCACCGTTGATGCAGTTAGTCCGCTGGTGCTGATGCAGCTGGTCAACCCCGGCACCCCGGTCTATTTTGCGGCGGCGCCGACCGCTATCGATATCAAGACCGGCGGATACACAGGAGGAGGTCCCGAAGATTTCCTGCTGGCGGCCGCTTTCAGTGAAATATGCCATTTCTACCAGATACCTCTCGCCGTTGGAGGGTTCGCCACCGGTGCCAAGCTTCCCGACTGGCAAGCTGCTGTCGACAACAGCTTCGCCGGTCTGATGCCTGTGTTGACCAACACCTCGATCATCAACGGCGCGGGAACCCTAAACGGATCTAAAATCTTTTCCCTGCAGTCCCTGGTCATGGATGCCGAAATATACAGCATCATTGCCAAGACCTCGCAGGGAATTGAAGTTAACGAAGACACGCTTGCCGTAGAACTGATCAAAAAGGTCGGTCCCGGCGGCAACTTCCTGGCCGATAAGCATACCCGCAGGTACATGCGCGATATCTGGCAGCCGGTTGTTTACGACCGCAAGCCTTACGGGCAGTGGGAAGAAAGCGGCCGCAGGGGCGCTTTCGAGGAAGCAACCGAACTGGCCCGCTGGGTAATCGAAAATCATGAAGTCGAACCCCTCGACGAGGGTGTCAAAAAAGAATTCGCCGCGATCATCAAGAGAGCGGACCAGGAACTGGGAAATTAAGGGGGCTACAAAACCATGGAAAAAGATAAATTGCTGGAAGAAATGAGAACCGCCGTGATAGAAGGTGAAATAGAAGAAGGAGAAGCCCTGGCCCGCCGGGCTTTAGAAACAGGCCTGGATCCCCTGGAATGTATTGAAAACGGCTTCGTGGCCGGTATTAATAAAGTCGGCGCCCTTTATGAGGAGGGCGATATGTTCCTGCCCGAACTGGTCGCCGCCGGCGAAGTTATGAAAGAAGCGCTGGCCATTCTCGAGCCGGAACTGCTTAAAAACAAACAGGCAAGAACTATCCTGGGTAAAGTGATTATCGGTTCAGTAGCCCACGACATACACGATATCGGCAAGGATATCGTAGCTTCGATGCTTACCGCATCTGGGTTTGAAGTGCATAACCTGGGAATTGATGTTCCAGGTGACACCTTTGTGGCCCGGGTCAGAGAACTGAAACCGGATATTTTAGGGATGTCAGCCCTGCTAACCACGACCATGCCCGAGCAGAAAAACGTAATCGAAATTCTTGAAGAAGAAGGTCTGCGCAAAGGAGTAAAAGTAATGGTCGGCGGCGCACCGGTAAATAAAGAGTGGGCCGAAGCGATCGGGGCTGACGGTTTTGCCGAAGATGCCGTGGAAGCAGTGAAGGTAGCCAAAACATTAGTTGGCGGCAAGTAAAAACAAGCAAGTCTCCCTTTTAAGGGTAGAACAAGCAAATCTCCCACCGAAGGGAGTACAAGCAAGTCTTCCAACGAAGGAAGAGCAAGTTAATCTCCCTCTAAAGAGGTGAACAAGCAAATCTCTCCCCGCAGGGAGAGCAAACAGATATCCCTCTTCAGGGGGGACAAGCAAATCGCCTTTCGAAGGAGAGAACAAACAAGTCTCCCTCCCCCTTTACGGGGGAGGGTCGGGGTGGGGGTGACTGAGTTGCAATTCACAACCTCCAGCCCCAAAACACCGGCAAAAAACAAAAATTGCTGGTTTGCTAAATTAACAAACAGGAGGTTGCCTTAATGGATAAATATACATTCTCCGGTCAGCCGGTCCTTCGCCTGCTGAGTGACGAGCAAATAAAGTTGATTCACGAAAAAGCGTTAAACGTCCTCGAAACAAGCGGTATAAAGTTTGAATCGGACGAAGCCTTAAAGATCTTAAATGATCACGGCGCTGCAGTCGATTTCGATAAAAAGATCGCTAAATTCAGCCCCCAGATGGTGGACGATGCTGTTAAAAAAACGCCTTCCACC
Organism: Syntrophomonadaceae bacterium; assembly: GCA_007127255.1. Taxonomy (GTDB): domain Bacteria; phylum Bacillota; class Dethiobacteria; order DTU022; family DTU022; genus T3SED10-7. The sequence goes on from SKZS01000138.1 coordinate 5,491, forward strand.
CTGCAGCTTTACAACCGCGAAGGAGAGGCTTCCGCTGATTTAAGCGGCAATAATGTTCACTTCGATCCGGGCTCTTCCCTGATCAAATTTGTCGAATCTGACGGTAAAACTGTGCGCAAATCGGAATCGAAAGACCTGGTGCAGATTTGCCGGGTCAACGATGCCCTGGAGAACATTCACCTGCAGTCCACCTCCGTGGTTTGCTACGACGTGCCCAAGCCGATCGGCGACAGCTACCGTCTCTACATCTGTTTGAAAAACTCCCCCAAACCGGTAATTACCGGCGCTTTCAGCGTTCCCGGGGTGACTCACATGCGCGATATGTTGGCCGCGATAGCCGGGGGAGAGGATAAACTGCGGGAAAAACCACTGGCTGTATTCGATATATGTCCCTCGCCTCCGTTGAAGTGGACCCATATCAGCTCTCAGAACATAATCGACTGCGCCCGCTACGGACTGCCCATGGAAACAGTCTCCATGCCCATGCCCGGTGCGGCAACTCCGGTTACTTTAGCCGGTTCAGTCGTTGTTCATACCGCAGAAACTTTAAGCGGTGTGGTTTTAGCCCAGTGTGTAAACCCGGGCGCTGCAGTTGTCTACGGTGGCGCTCCTGTCCATTTCGATATGCATTACGGGACCACGCCGTTGAGCGCCGTGGAAGCAACCATGGTTGCCGCTGCCTACTCGCAAATAGGTAAATACTTCGGTATGCCCACCCACACCTATGCCGCCCTCAGTGATTCTAAAGTGATCGATATGCAGGCCGGTTTCGAAACCGGGATCAGCGGCGTTATTGCCCAGCTGGCCGGCATCAACATGATTTCCGGAGTCGGCGCCCTTGATTTTGTCAGTTCTTTCAGCCTGGAAAAACTGGTTATCGACCACGAAATTTGCGGGACTGCCCTGCGCCTGCATCGCGGTATCGATTGCTCACCCGAGTCTCTGGCCGTTGACCTGATTAACGAGCTGGGTCCGGGCGGTGTATACCTGGAAACAGAGCATACTTTCAATCACTTTAAAACCGAGCCTTTCATTCCCTCGACTGTGATTGATCGCCGCGATCGGGGCAGCTGGGATGCGGAAGGGCAAAAAGATATCTTCCAGAGGGCCCGGGAACGGGTTAAGGAAATTAAAGAAACTCACACTCCCGCTTCCCTGGATAGCGATCGTGAAGCAAAGCTGGATCAAGTCACCCGCGATATAATGAAAGAGCTGGGAGTAGAAAGCCTTCCCCAGGGTCCGAAATAAGGGATGGCAGCAAAATAGTATATTAACTGTAGTCTAAAAGGGCTTCCGGCGGGTTAATTGTTCCGCCGAAAGCCCTTTTTTATTTTTGCCGCCTTAAGATCAGGCATAAACCTGGCGACATTTCTACTGTAATATTCTCCAGCGCCATATACCTAAGAGCGATATCTTCAAGTTTAACCGCTTTTCAGGGCAAACTGCCAGCCCGCTTCAAAAGCCTGCTTGTTGATATCGACCAGCTTGGCCTTGATTGTCTGTTCCATAACATCCAGCCATTTCTTTTTGTCAAAGTCCATGGTTTGCGCCAGGATGCCCAGCAGGAAAGTATTGACCATGCGTGCATTTTTGCTAACCGGATCGATAGAGAGCGCATCGGCGGCAATCAGGCGTGCTGCCTTGCTTTCAATTTCTTCTAAAATACCGGTAGAATATTCGGTTTGCCCGGTCAGGACCGGCAGCGGTTCCAGCTCCTGGGTGTTTACGATTACCGTGCCCCGGGGCGAAAGGTAAGGCAGCCAGCGCAGGGCCTCCAGTTTTTCGAATGAAAGCAGGTAATCTCCGTCCGCCAGGGGAATAAGCGGTGAGTAAACCTTTTCCCCGATGCGCACGTGGGTAATAACGCTTCCGCCCCGCTGGGCCATGCCGTGGGTTTCGGCAGTTTTAACATCGAGACCTTCCGCAATAGCCAGGGCGGCGATAATCCGCCCCGTTAGGATAGTGCCCTGTCCACCGACACCGGCAATTAAAATATCAGTTTTAGACAATTTTATCACCTGCCTTTTCCTCAGCAGGTTTAATGGCATCGAAACGGCAGAGCTGTTCGCAAAGGCCGCAGGAAGTGCAAATTGTGTTGTTAATTTTTGCTTTTTCTTCCTTGAGGCTCAGGGCGGGACAGCCCAGCTTTATGCAGGTGCCGCATCCGGTGCATGCTTCCCGGTCAACATACGGCGGAGCTTCAAATGTTGACTGTAAAAAGACGCAGGGCCGCCGAACAATAATAACAGACGGCTCTTTCGCCTCTAATTCATCTTTTATGGTTCCCCGCAGTTCTTTCAGGTCGAAGGCATCTATTTCCGCTACCCGTTTCACTCCGAGTGCGGAGCACAGGCTTTCCAGGTCAACCCGGGGTGTAGGTTCACCCTGCAGGCTAATTCCCGTCCCCGGGTGCTGCTGGTGCCCGGTCATTGCCGTGGTGCTGTTATCGAGGATCATAACCGTTATCGGGGCTTTGTTGTAGACAGCATCCAAAAGCGGGGTTATCCCTGAATGCAGGAAAGTTGAATCGCCGATTACTGCTACCGTGTTTTCGGCTGAATCATGTTTAGCCTTGGCCATACCTAAGGCCAGGCCGATGCTTGCACCCATGCAGATGCAGGAATCGATAGATTCCAGGGGAGGCAAGGCGCCTAAAGTGTAGCAGCCGATATCTCCCATTACGTTAAGCTTCAGCTTCTTCAGGGTGTAGAAGACGCCGCGGTGTGAACAGCCCGGGCACATCACCGGAGGCCTCCCGGGTATTTCGTCGCGCACGGTGATCGGCTCAACTTTTTGGTCCAGGATCTTTTCGCGGATTATTTCTGCGCCCAGTTCACCGAGCAGCCCGAAAAGCTCCTTGCCACGGACCGGTACGTCTAAATGCATCGCCAGGAGCTGTTCCTCGAAGAAGGGGTCAAGTTCCTCGATGACAATGATTTGCTCGACCATCGCGGCAAATTCACGAACTTTTCTCTTTGGCAGCGGGTGGCTGAAACCGAGTTTAAGAAAACTTGCTTCGGGTAAGGCTTCGCGTGCATATTGATAAGCGACCCCGCTGCAGACTATACCTATTTCCTTTGATCCCTGCTCAATCCGATTCAGGGGGCTTTTCTCCGCTTCCTCCTGCAGGGCCAGCAAGCGTTCTTCCACCAGCGGGTGGCGCAGGCGGGCAAAACCGGGCAGCATTACATACTTGGCCGGGTTCTTTTTGAAGCCTTTTACTTCATGTTCTTTTCGTTCACCCGGAATAACGGTGCTGCGAGAATGAGATATGCGGGTGGTGCTGCGCAGTATTACGGGAGTATCGAATTTTTCACTGATCTCCAGGGCAGCAATCACATAATCTTTTGCTTCCTGGCTGTCGGAAGGCTCCAGCAGGGGAATTTTTGCAAAGCGGGCATAGTGCCGGTTGTCCTGCTCGTTCTGTGAACTGTGCATGCCCGGGTCATCGGCAGAAACTAAGACCAGACCTCCGCCAACACCCGTGTAGGAGAGGGTCAGCAGGGGATCGGCCGCCACATTAACCCCGACGTGCTTCATCGCTGCCAGGACTCGCGCTCCTTCCATCGAGGCCCCTATGGCTACTTCCAAAGCTGTCTTCTCATTGGGCGACCAGTTGCAATCTACCTCCTCGTAGAGAGCCAGATTTTCAAGGATTTCCGTGCTCGGCGTGCCCGGATAGGCGGTTCCCACTGTAACCCCGCCCTCGTAGGCTCCGCGAGCAATAGCCTCGTTGCCGGTCATTATCAGTCGTTTAGCATTCAAAGCTTTGTTCCTCTCTTTCTGCGTACTAAGGTTGATCTTGCTACTAGATATTCTCTGTTTCCGGCTGCATAAATATGCCCGCCGGGGACAGCGCATTAAAAATTAACCTTTACTCTTCAACCGCAAAGATTCTTTTTGCCTTGCCCGTTGTCCGTTCGAGCGATTTAGGTTCCATCAGTTTAACCCTTGGGGCCAGGGAGAGGGTGGAACGCAGGCGCTGACGAATCCGGTTGTCCAACGCTTCCAATTCCTTGAAGCTGTCGGTAAAGCCTTCCGGGGTCAGCTCAATCTGGACCTCCAGGTCCTTAATAAATCCTTTTTCTTTTTTAAGCACCAGGCAGTAATGGGGGGACACTTCACGGAAACCGGCCAATACTTCTTCAATTTGTGACGGGAATACATTTACACCCTTGATGATAATCATGTCATCACTGCGACCAGTGATATAATCCATGCGGCGGGTAGTCCTTCCACACAGGCAGGGTTCTGCAATCAATCGTGTAATATCACCGGTCCGGTAGCGCAGCACGGGGAAGGCCTCTTTGAACATCGGGGTTAAAACAAGTTCGCCTTTTTCTCCGTCCGCCAGGGATTTGCCGCTCTGCGGGTCAATAATTTCCGGGTAGTAAACATCCTCTAAAATATGCATGCCGGCGGTTTCGAGGCATTCGCCGGATATGCCGGGGCCGACCACCTCGGTCAGCCCGTAATTGAGGGTTGCTTTCAAGCCCCACTGGCTTTCGATGTCTTCGCGCATTGCATCCGAACAGGGCTCTCCGCCGAAAAGACCGATCCGTAAACCGAAATCTCTGGGGTTGTAGCCCAGTTCGCGCGCGATTTCAGCCATGTAGATTGCGAATGAAGGAGTGCTGACCAGCACGCTGGTCTGGAAATCCTGCATCAGGGACAGCTGACGCTCCGTGTTACCGCTCGAAAAGGGAACCACGGTGGCGCCCAGCCTTTCCAGCCCGTAATGCAGGCCAAATCCACCGGTAAAGAGGCCGTAACCGAATGAAACCTGGGCGATATCTTTAGAGGTTACACCGGCCATTTCGCAAATGCGCGCCACTCCTTCAGCCCAGCAATCCAGGTCTGCCCTGGTATAGCCGGCCACGATCGGCTTGCCGGTTGTCCCCGAAGAAGCATGAATACGCAGGATCTCTTCCAGGGGTACTGCAGCCATTCCGTAGGGATAAGCCTGTCGCAGGTCGTTTTTCGTCGTAAACGGAACCCTGGCATAGTCGGCAGGTGTTTTAATTTGTTCCGGCTTTAAGTTGTTTTCATCAAAAACCCGGCGATAAAAAGGACTGTTTTGGTAGGCATAATTAAGCGCCTGCTGCAGGCCTTTTCCCTGCCGGGTAGAAAATTCTTCAACACTGTAAAAATCGCTTTGCATCTGTTTCCACTCCCGTTACTGCGTTTAGAAAGTATAGATTCGCTCTTCGCCGACAATCGGCACATTGTTCTTCTTGAGGACCTCCAGGGCATCGTTAATTCTTTCCACGCGCATCATTATAATGGCATTGCTGGTTGGCTTTTCAATGAAGGAATAGAGATACTCGATATTAATGCCCTCTGCTTCCAGGTAAGAGAGGATCTTGGCCAGGCCTCCGGGGGTGTCCGGCACCTCCATGGCGATTACCTCGGTTGCCGTAGCCATTACTTCCTTATCCTTCAACTCGGTAAGCGCTTTATCCGGCTGGTCGACAATCATTCTCAAAATACCGAAGTCTGAAGTGTCGGCTATAGAAAGACCCCGGATATTTATTCCCGCCTCTCCGAGCACCTGGGCCACCCTGATCAATCGTCCCGATTTATTCTCGAGAAAAACCGAAATCTGCTTAATCATTTGCCTTACCTCCCAGTACTGCAGATTTATTAAATGCGTGCTTATTTATTCCCGCGGATAGTATTTTTATCTTACGCGGGTCCAATTATTCCCCGTCCCCGATTTTATTTTGTTTAGCGCCAGCTTAAGCACAAAATTTAATATTCAATAAAGAACAATCACTTTCCTGCCCGGCTGGAGAAATAGTTGCCCGAGAGGTTGATTTTGCCTGGAGAATATATAATAAATAACAGGGGACTATCGATCGGACTTAGAATGTTATATATAATAGACGATATAGACGAAATTTAATTAGAGCAGGTTAAATCTATGTAAAAGTGGTGATCGGGTTGCTGTTTCGCGGTAAAAAGGGAGCTCAAGACAACAATACCCCTGCGTATTTGCAAATTACCTCGGCAGAGAGGCAAGAACGCATTGAAAAGTTTTACAGGATAATGGAAAAATGCACACTCTGTCCCCGCAGTTGTCATGTAGACAGGATGGAAGGAGAGAGGGGTAAGTGCGGTGCGGCAGAAAGCCTGCTTATCAGCAGCGTTGGACCGCACTTCGGCGAAGAACGCGAACTTGTCGGTTCCGGTGGTTCCGGTACAATATTTTTCATGAACTGTAATCTGAGGTGTATATTCTGCCAGAACTGGACGATCAGCCACGGGGCTGAGCGTGGAGAAAATGTTTCAGTTGATCAACTGGCTGCCGTTATGCTCAACCTGCAAAAACAGGGCTGCAGCAATATCAATTTGGTCAGTCCTACCCCCTACCTTTACCAGATTACGGCAGCCATAGATCTGGCCGCCGATCAGGGCTTGCGCCTGCCGGTAGTATATAACTGCGGAGGCTACGAATCTGTAGACTCTTTGCGAATCCTGGAAGGTTTTATCGATATCTACATGCCCGATGCCAAGTTTGCCTCCGATAGTATCGGGGCTCGCTATACTGATGTGGAAGATTATTTTACCCGGCTGCGGGAAAGTTTAAAAGAGATGCAGCGCCAGGTCGGCGATCTTGAAATAGACCCGGCCGGGCTCGCCTACAGGGGCCTTTTAATCCGGCACCTGGTCATGCCCGAAAACCTGGCCGAAAGCGAAAAAATGGCCCGATTTTTAAAAAAAGAAATATCGGCGTCCTGCGCCGTTAACGTGATGGCCCAGTATTACCCTGTTCATCAAGCAGACAAGCATCCGCCTCTGGACAGGAGGATCACCTCTGAAGAATATATAACTGCCCGCGAAGCATTTCACAGGGAGGGTCATCGCCTGCTCTGATCAAAAGGGGCGCGCAGGCACTAAAAAAAGGGGCGTGCCGAAAACCCCTCGGGAAAAGCGGTTGAGTCTGTTCGGAAGTTTTATTAGCCGGGGTAGTTGACCCTCAAAAAGTGCTGGTGTAGAATTATTTTAGACAAAAGCAAGGATGCATTTAAACGAAGGAGGAGTTTAATTTGGCAGGTGCAGTAAAAGAAATCAGTGAGTCTCAATTCGATCAAGAAGTAATTAAGGAAACAGTGCCCGTCCTGGTGGATTTTTGGGCACCCTGGTGTGGTCCCTGTAAAATGCTCGGTCCCGTTCTGGAAGAACTGGCTGCGGATAAAAGCGGTGCTCTGAAAATAGTTAAGGTCAATGTCGATGAAAACCCTGACCTGGCCCAGAAGTTTGAAGTTATGGGTATACCGTCAATGTTTCTTTTTAAAGGCGGCGAAGTTGTAGACAGCTTTACCGGGGCGATGAACAAGCAGGCCTTGACTGAAAAAGTCGAGAAGCACATTTAGCCTGAACAGTAATCATAAGTGTACGAATTAAGGTATTTTAACCGGTTCGTACACTTATTATCATTTATAATGTAACAAGATAATGTAATAATTGCTGCCGTAAGGTAATAAGTGCTGTTGCGAAATAAAATAGTCGCTGTCGCAAGATCCGAAACGGGCAGCAAAATATTTTCATAAACAGATAGATATTGCATTAACCGGCAGGAAATCGCTTCCATACGGAGAACAACATAAAATAGATAAAATATTCCGAAAGGATGTGTTGTTAGCCATGGAGCGACAGCTTATCGGCCAGGTTACTCATTACTACAGCAAGATAGGTGTGGCAATAATCCTGCTCGAAGAAATGCTTCAAGCAGGAGATAAAATCGCCGTCGTCGGTTCTACCACTGACCTTGAACAGGATGTAAAATCAATGCAGGTAGAACATCAAAATATTGAGGAAGCGAAAAAAGGTGACCTGGTCGGCCTGAAAGTTAAAGATAAGGTAAGGGAAGGCGATGCAGTCTACAAGCTCTTTAAATAAGTTAAAAAGGTGTCAGAGACAATTTTAACTTATTGGGCTTTGTTGATAGAAGATAAGCTTTACGGGTGATCAATTGGAGCGAAATGGTCATAAAAATGAACAGCACCCTCCCATGATGGTTGAGGATGCAGGGGATATTGATGTAAAAGAAAGCAGTAACCAGGCCCTGATCGGTATGGTCAGGGCTGTTCCGATCATGCTTGGCTATTTACCGATCGGCCTCGCTTTCGGTGTTCTTGCTTCCACTGCAGGCTTGAGTATTTACAGTGCAGTGGCCATGTCTGTTTTTGTCTTTGCCGGCTCATCGCAGCTGATTTCGGTGGGCCTGATCGATACGGGAGCCGGGGTGGCAGCAATTACAATGACGGTTTTCCTGGTGAACCTGCGCCACATGTTGATGAGCGCTTACCTGGCGCCTCATCTCGGCCGTATGAATACCTGGCAGCAGGTTCTTTTCAGCTATGAAATAACCGACGAATCCTTTGCCGTCCATTCTGCTTATTTTCGCCGCCAGGGAGTTCCGGCACCCGCACAGCTATTTGGTGTCAACATGTCGGCGCACCTGGCCTGGATAATCGGCACTTTTCTCGGTGCCTGGCTCGGTGTTTACCTTACTTTCGATATTGAAGCCTACGGCGTCGATTATGCCCTTCCGTCCATGTTCATTGCTCTTTTAGTGATGCAGATTGAAAAAAAAGATCACGTGGTTATCGCTGTTTTAGCAGCCTTCCTGGGTCTGATATTTTACCTTGCCGGTATGAGCCAGCTCTACATCATCCTGGCCACAGTTATAGCTGCGACTGTCGGAGTGTTAATAAAACCTGCAGGGCAGCAGCCTGACAATACCTCTTAGCATGACGTTTAACGAAGCAGGTTTGAGTTGACTTAGCATCTTGCTGGATAGAGTTAAGTA
>SKZS01000213.1 GCA_007127255.1 Syntrophomonadaceae bacterium
CGCCAGGATATGCGCGACCACCTGTTGGATGCTTTAGATCTGTAACACTTAATAAATAGGGCTGCTTATTCCGGATTATCGATTGGCAATGAAACCGTTTCAGCCGGAGGCAGGGTCCCGAACCTGGTAACCAGGGCAGCCCCCACTGCCAGGATAAAAGCAGCCAGCGAAACCAGCGAGCCGAGCAGCGGAATCATACTGACCAGTCCAATAATAAGGACACCGATAGCAATAGTTCCCAGAGGGTTAACCATGCCGGAAGAAATGGAACCAACAACTCTTTTCCCAACCAGGTTAACAATTCCTGTATAGCCCAGGATTGCTGCTGCCGCAAGGAAAATTATCTCAATTAGGATCAGCGGTATACCAATAATCGTTATTGCCAGCATAATCATTAACGGAACAGCAAGAAGCGCAGCCAGGATGCCCCAGCCGATTACCGGACCTGTTTTATCAACCACAGCTTCTCCTGCTGCCTTAACGTGCTTCGGGAAAATTGAATATGTCAGGGCAGCAAGAGCAAACATCAGTAACATATTTATTACACCCCGGGCAATACTACCGTATATACCCATGAATGGAGTAGGGGAATAAAACCAATCTCTTCCTCTGATTGTATGAGGCATAAACCTTATGTCATCCATGGCTTCATTAACTGCACCCACGACCTGGTCGGCGATTCTGTCTCCAAAATCCCTGTCCAGGCCGTCAAAATGATAACCATTAACGGGAAGCGGATCATCCAATTCAGATACACTCAGTTCTTCACCGATCTCTATTGAATCGACTATTGATGTCTCAGATTTTTTCACTAAACCCCGACCAACATATATTTTTCCTGATACCAGGGCTTCCGGACCCAGTTCAACCACACCTTGATCAAGAAAAACATCACCTTCTACAATGCCGTTAATATAAACACTCCCGGCTTTGCTGTTGACATCCCCGGCAATTACACCGCTTATGCGCAGATCACCCACACCGGATTCAACATCACCACCAACCATGCCATCTATTTCTATTGCTCCCATCTCTGAATACATGGTGCCGCCGACAGAGCCATCAACTATTACTTCGCCCATTCTCGCTCGGACATTGCCGCCAACATTGCCATTAATAATAACCTTGCCCATGTTTGTTTCCACGTCACCGTTAACATCTCCGTCAATAGTGATCTGGCCCATATTGCTATTAACATTGCCGTTAACAACCCCCGAAATTTTTAGTTCCCCAAGATTCAGGCTAACATCACCATTTACGGTAGTAGTTCCGGGAATATCCAGGTTCCCAACAGCTTTGTTTATATCTTCATTTACCACGGTTTCAGTTTCTGCATTTACTTCCACTATCGGATATAAGCTAATAATAGAAACTAAGATGAAAGCTGTTGTTAAGAAAATGATGCTTTTTTTAACCATTTCTTTATCCCTCCATAACTCTTAACTTATTTAAAATCAAAACTTCTATAGCTACCAGAGCCGTCAAAACAGTTATCACTGAAAGCGGTCCGAGGGCCTGACTTAAAACTAACAGGTCGAAAAATATATCAAAGATCAGACCAACCTGGTGGGTTATCCCGACAGTGAACCACCAGGTGATATAACCGGGATTAAGAAAGTATGCACTGAAAAGAACCAGGCCGAACAATACAGCTGCCAGCAGGGCAATGGGAAACGGTCTGACTTCAATCCTGTCCATCAGATTTTCGTAAAATTCAGGGGGCAGATCAGCATCGATTCTTAGCCCATCGGAAGTTTTAACTAATTCCGCCACCTGCTTTTTTAACCCCTGGCAAGCGGGACAATTGTCAAGATGTTTAGTCAGAGATATATCTGTTTCTTCGCCATCGATTATGGCCTGTATGGTCACCTCATCCAGGCATTGAATGTCTGTCACTTCAGCATTATTCTCCTTTCCGTAGCATTTCCTTTAACATTATCCTTCCCCGGTAGAGCCTGTTCTTGACCTGGGACAGTTCCAGGGAAAGGGTATAGCCTATTTCGGTGTAACTAAGCTCACCCACATGTCTTAGCAGCAAAACTTCCCGGTAAATAAGGGGCATATTATTTAATGCCTGCATTAGCTCTTTTTCTCCCTCTTTTTCCAGGTAAATTTCCTCGGGTCCCGGGTTTGTTGATTGTGCAAGATTATCTGCCATTTCTACCGGCACTTCACGGTTATCGCGCAGCCAGTTGCGGCAAAGATTGCCGGCGATTTTAAATAACCAGGGTCCGGCCGGCTTACTGCGATCAAAGCGATCCAGGTGTTTATAAGCGCGCAGGAAGGTTTCCTGGGTAATATCCTGGGCCTGGTGCATATTACCGGTATAACGCAAAGCCAGGCGATACACCTGGTTGCCATATGTTTCAACCATGTCCTGCAGCAGCTTTTGCAACATTGCACCACCATTTTTGCTATCCATCATATAAATACACAAATTGAATCAAAAAGTCTGATCAAAAATAAAAACCGGCTAAATTAAGCCGGTTTTACTTAATATCAACAGGCAAAAAATTCATAAAATGGCCTGCCCCACAGAAGTAATTTCTACCCGGCTGTGCGAAAAAGCAGCACTCTTGACGAGACCTTTATCGATCTTCATTTCAAGAGCAGTTATTTCCGGACCGCCCAGTTCTATACCGCCACCCGACTCAATATTAAGAAGTAATTGCCCACTTTGATCGGAACTTAGATCTTTAAAATGGTCCAACTCGCCGCCGGCTAAAACAGCAATGCCCAGGGCTACCGAACCTGTTCCGCAGGAAGGTTCTATATATTCAGTTTCCACGCTGTGGGGAAAAACAACTCTTAAATGACCACTGTACTCGGGATTCCAATCATAAACAGCAACATTTGGCTCTATTTCCCCTGTTTTCTCCTGAAATTCATGCTGGATCTCAAGTAATGCCTGGCGGGTTTTGCTATCCCACCTTATGAAGTCCGCATGGGGATAAATTTCTTTAAAATGTACAGCATTAATAACCAAAAATTTTCCGGCCTTGATTACATTCAGACCCTTATGCTGTAAAAACCCGACCCCGCGGTCGTAAGTCTCGTTAACAAAACTTTGCATGTCAGTTTTAATTTTTAATGATTTTTGATCATGCCTATCAATAATTAACCCAACCTGTCCGCCGTCAGTATGCAGTAAAACCTCTGTAAATGGGGCATCTTTTTTTACTCCGAATATCAACCCAAGTTCTGTTTCGACCAGGGCTGCGCCCAAAACCTGGGTCAAACCACCGCAGGCACTGATAAAAGAAGGCAGAGAAGCTTCGGCTATCTTAACTTCTATCTGCCCTTCTTTATCAATCGGGTAAAGGATTCCCGCTTCATGTGCACTGAGGTAATTGGGACCCAGCAGTTTTACAGCTGTTTCCAGTTCGCTGCCGAAGGGAATCTGTTCACCGCGCAGCAGTATAATCAAGTTGCCGCCCATATGACCACGGACGAAATCAAGCCTCATAATTATAGTCCCTCACTTTAAAGCTAATATTTGCATATGCTTCGGAGTGAAACTCACTCCGGTAAATGAAACAGGTTTCAGTAGCAATGCCCTAACTCGCGCACTTCGTTCGAACGAGTGGGCAGACAGGGACAAATGTGTTCCGGGATGTTCTCAAAACGACAGGGACAGTAAAAATCACCATATAGTTTATTCTTGCCGACCAGGCCTTCTAAAACCAGTTCTTTATCTTCGTTAAATGTATATCCGCGCAGACGGGCAAAATTCTCCGAGCGGTTACGGATCTCCGTTTCGGGATCCTGTGGATAACGGGATGCAACAACTTCCGGTTCAACAGCATTTATCTCCAATTCAGCGCCGCAAACCGTACATACCACAACTTTCCCTTTTTCAAGTTTATCGCGATATACAAAAGAGATACGACAAACTTCACAGTAAATTTTATGTTTCATTTTTAAGCGCCTCTTCAAACTCGTCTTCCTTGAAACCGTGGATCACCTGGTCGTTTATGACCGTTACGGGAAAAGACCTTTTGCCGGTCAGCTTTTCTACTTCTTCCAGGGCTTTTTGCTGTTCTTC
>SKZS01000067.1 GCA_007127255.1 Syntrophomonadaceae bacterium
AAGAAAGAGCTCAGGGCAAAAAAGACCATTATCAGGACCGCAGCAGCTAGATAGCCATAACTGCGGGGAGCGTTTGACTTTTTACTTATTTCTGTTACGAAATCCATTTATAATCCTCCCATTGAAGTTAAGTTAATGATGCTCAGTTTTTAAGCTGACGCCCATGATAACAGATAAAGTTCGAGCTAACAAGGGGTAATATGCCTTTATTCAAGAATATCAGAGAAAATAAATGTAAACAATATGTAAACACTGCAAATAGTGTGTAAATTCCATAAATTACAGCAGGGTATTTTAGTTTGCAGCAGAAGTAAGTAATAACCTTATTTAAAAGGAGGTAAAGTATAATGAAAAAGGCACTTGTACTCTTTGCTGTAGTCCTCTTTATCTTTGGGGCGATAGCAATGGTAGGTTGTGAAGCAGAAAATGACTTTATTGAAGAACCTTTTGAAGAAGAAATGGAATACTAGGGTTCCATTTCCAGGCTGCTGGAACTGCAAGTTCAGCTAATGGTAATATTTAGAACAAAAAACACTAAGAGTCAGCAAATGCTTGCCGGACATGGTATAACTGCCATGTCCGGTCTTGTTTTAGTGGTTGGCTGCTATTTTAGTTTATATTCTAAAAACAGGAATTTGACGTAAAGATGTAAAAGTAAAAGGGGAGGGAGAGAGGTGCTGTAAAGATGGTTGAACGAATCCTTATTGTCGATGATGATGATAATGTTTGTGAACTGGTTCGTATTGCTCTTGAAGCAGAAGGGTTAAATGTTGATGCGGCGCTGGATGGCAAAGAAGGTCTTAAAAAGGCCCTAAGTGGAAATTATGCAGTTATCCTGCTTGACATTATGCTCCCGGAGATTGACGGTTGGGAGATCTGCCGTCAAATCAGAAGCAGTTCTCTAAAAAACATACCAATTATTATGCTGACAGCCCGGGGTGAAGAAGTTGATCGGGTTCTGGGTCTTGAACTTGGTTCCGATGATTATGTGACCAAACCTTTCAGTCCCCGGGAATTGGCAGCCAGGGTCAAGGCCTTGATAAGGCGTGCGGATCAATATAGTACAGCACAACAAGAATTGGGTTGCGGTGATATAACAATAGACCCCCGTAATAATACTGCCAAAATTAAAGATAAAGTTCTTGAACTGACACCCAAGGAAACAGCCCTGTTAAATTTACTGTGCCGCCAACTCGGAAAACCAGTAACTCGAGAAGAAATGCTACAAGAAGTATGGGGCTTTGACAACCCGGGCGTAATAACACGGACTGTTGATGAACATATTAAGAGACTCCGTGCAAAAATATCCCGCTTAGATTCACATAATATTCGTATAAAAACAGTTTGGGGAATTGGTTATAAGCTTGAGGTGATGGAAATTGATTAAATATCCAAGAAAACCGCGCAGTCTTTTTGGCAAGCTGCTGATTTCACACCTGTTGGTTGTAGTGCTTAGCCTGTTAATCATCGGTTTTATCCTGACCTATCTTATTGAAAACTATTTTTTCAGTGCCAGGGAATTAGAGATAGTTGGCCAGGCAAGGGATGCCGCTTACCTGGTTGGGGAAGATCTGGTTAGAGAAGATATGGAAGCGGTGAGGAAGACAGCAGAAACCCTGGCATTTTCTATGGATGCCAAAATCAGGGTGTTAAATTACAACCGCCTCTCTGTTTATACCTTTGACCCCAAAACTGAAGACGGGGTCGTTTACGTTGAACCCGATGAAGGTGTCGGACTGGAAGAAAGAGAAATCGACCATGTTTTTAGGGGTAATATGTTGACTAAAAAAGTATATGGTCCGGTTTTACAGAGAATACTGGTTGCCGCCCCTATTTTTAAGGAGGATTACGAGTCTGATCTTGGAGCAGGTGGTGGCCCCCCGGAACGGATAGTAGCCGGAGCCGTCACGATTAGCGTTCCTCTAAGGGGGATCGAAGAAACTATTGCTCAAATCAGCCGTTTTATTCTTTACTCGGGATTAATGGGTTTACTTATAGCCGGTATCTTTGCTTTTACCCTGTCAAAAACTCTAACCCGTCCCCTGCAAAAAATAAATAACGCTGCACTGGATATGGCCGCAGGCAAATTTAATTGCAAGATTGACGAGGTGTCTGATGATGAAATTGGAGGGTTAATAAAAACCTTCAACTACTCTGTTGATCAGGTGGAGAAAAATCTTGAAGAACAAAAACGCCTGGAGAAGCTTCGTCGTAACCTTGTAGCCAATGTTTCCCACGAACTGAAAGCTCCACTGGCCTCAGTGCGTGGTTATTCTGAACTTATGCTGGATGGTTTAATTAAAGAAACTGAAAAAGAAAAATACCTGCAGTTGATTTTAGATAACTCAGTTCACCTCAGCAGGATGGTGGATGACCTGTTAACACTTTCTCGCTTAGAAAGCGGACAAATACCTCTTGAGCAGGAGAAAGTTTCAGTTGAAAACCTGGCCAAGTGGAGTTTTGAAAGCGTTGTCCTTAGTGGTGAAGCCAAGGGTCTTAAAATTTCTCTTGATCTAGAGTCTTCTTTGCCGGATATTAAAGTGGATCGTCATCGAGTGCATGAAGTTTTGGTTAATCTGCTTGAAAATGCGCTGGCCTTTACGCCTGCAGGAGGAGAGGTTAAGCTGAAAATATATCAAGAAACATCAAACTTGATTATGGAAGTGCAGGATACTGGTTGCGGTATTGATCATGAGGAACTTCCCTTTATATTTGATCGATTTTACAAGGCAGATAAATCCCGCCGCCGCGCTACCAAAGGGTCAGGCCTGGGACTGGCTATTTCTAAACAGCTGGTAGAACTGCATGGGGGGAAAATAGAGGTTGAAAGCTGTCCCGGCAAGGGCAGCACCTTTCGTATTATACTGCCATATTATTCAGGGTAACCAGACTGCTTCTTTACAATACAAATGGTAAATATTATAATAAGCAAATAAAGTTAGAAGGGGTGTAATAATGGTTGATTTATTCTTACAGGCGGTAGTGATTGTATTCATATATTTTTTCCTGTTTTTCCTGGTGGCTCAGGTAATACGTAATAATTCTATAGTTGATATGGGCTGGGGAGCCGGATTTATTTTAGTTGTCTTAGCAACCCTCTTTATTCAGGGCGCTTACATGGAAAGAAACCTGCTGCTTGTCCTGTTGATTACTATTTGGGGAGGCAGGTTAACTTACTATATTGTCAGACGCAACTGGGGCAAGCCTGAAGATTTTCGCTACGCCAAATGGCGTCGGGAATGGGGGCGCTGGCTGGTGCCCCGGGCTTTTTTACAGGTTTTCATGCTGCAGGGTTTACTGATGTTAATTATCGGCTATCCCATTATCCTGGTTAATGCCAATCCACAGCCCGGTTTAAACATTATAGACTATCTTGGTCTTGCGGTTTGGATCATCGGTTTCTATTTTGAGTCGGTTAGTGATAAACAGATGGCCGAGTTTAAAAAAGATCCCGCCAACAAGGGCCATATTATTAAAACAGGACTTTGGAAATATTCAAGGCATCCAAATTACTTTGGAGAAGCTACCATGTGGTGGGGAATATTCCTGCTTTCTCTTTCAGTACCTCTTGGCTGGAGCGCCATTATCAGCCCCCTGACCATTACCCTGATGCTGCTCTATGTATCAGGTGTGCCGATGCTGGAGAAGAAATATAAAGATAATCCCGAATTCCAGAAATACGCTAAAGTGACCAGCAAGTTTTTCCCCTGGTTTCCAAAAAAACAGTAAGCGGATTGGAGGTTAATTATTATGATTGAGTTTTTTCAGCTGTACCTGGTGGTTTTAGGAGCCTTTTTTCTTATAGATATGATCTGGCTGGGACTGGTCGCGAAGAGATTTTATCGGGACCAGCTTGGTTTTTTAATGAGAGCAAGGGTTAATTGGCCGGCAGCGATCATTTTTTACCTGTTATATATAGTCGGCATCGTCTTTTTTGTGGTTTATCCGGCGCTGGAACAGGGAAGCTGGTTTTATGCCTTGTGGACGGGAGCGTTATTTGGCTTGATATGTTATGCCACTTATGATCTGACGAAT
>SKZS01000024.1 GCA_007127255.1 Syntrophomonadaceae bacterium
GCAGCATCTTCATTGCCACCAATTTAAATCCTTTATTTTCCAGGCGACTGATTACATTACCGACCAATCCACGCTGCACCCCATCCGGCTTAACCATCAGAAATGTTTGTTCCCTCGTTGTCGTCATTAGATCCTCTCCCTATTAGTAAATTGCTATAAGGTTGTCATCATCAATTACCCTTTCCTCTTCAGCAATCCTTCTCCTGATATCCCGGGGTATTGAAAACATCCCTGCAGCAGCTTCCCCATCAAAGAATAACAGCTTCAGCTCTCTTTCTGCGATAATGCGATCTATGCTTTCCATATCCGGCAATTTTGCCAGTTCAGGCGCTGCAAGAATAAAGCCCCATTCAGTATTAAATGAAGGAACAAACGCCTTGTAGGAGCGGACAAAGACCATCTGTTCCTGAAGGGTTTTATTAATAGAGCTGTGCACATCAATAAATGGCATGCTGAAGTCGCCGGCCTGAAGGGCAAATTTTCCGTTTTCCGCCAGGCGCTTCTTGATCAGGGCATAGTATTGCGAAGTAAACAGCTTTAATGCAGGCCCCTTTTCTACAGGCTCCGGCAGATCGCCGATAATAACATCATACTGTTCATCACATTCTTCAAGATACTTCCTGGCATCCATATAAATCAGGCTGAGGCGTTCGTCTTCAAAGCTTCCCTGGTGCCAGCTGGTCAGATATTCACGGCACAGCCCTACTAATTCGTTGTCCAGATCGACCATCACAACTTTTTCTACACCAGGGTGTTTAAATATTTCACGTAAGGTGGCGCCTTCTCCCCCTCCTGTGACTAAAACCCTCCTGGGCGCAGGTGTCATCAACATTACAGGATGAACGAGCGCTTCGTGATAAACATATTCATCATACTCGGCTGACTGGATTTTACCATCTAAAATCAGAACCCTTCCGTACAGCTGGGTATCGGCTATTTCAACTTGTTGATACTTTGTCTTTAGATTTGTTATATGTTTATCCACACCGAGCATATGACCGGAAACGGGAGAAGTTTTTTCAATTAACCATTTATGCTCATGAAAAGCCATCGCTCTTGCCTCCCATTTCGGCTTTTTCAGTAGTTAGCTGCCGGTTTATGATCCAGATGTGTATCAAAGAGTCCGCGCTTGATTTCCCTGGCCGACATATTTTGGGCCGACAAAGCTTCTTTTAAATAATTACACGACTCCCAGGGGTTAACAGCTTGCCCGCAGGTAAAGACATCGACAGCTGCATAACCGTATTCAGGCCAGCTGTGAATAGCCAGGTGCGATTCTGAAATAACTACTACTCCACTGACGCCCTGGGGGCTGAATTGGTGAAATATCGTTTCCTTTACTTCAGCTCCGGCTTCGAGGGCAGCCTGTGTCATATGCTGCTTAATTTGTTCCAGGTTGCCTAATATCTCCTCCGGGCAGCCGTAAAACTCGGCCAAAACATGACGACCTAAAGCGTTCATCTCTGATACCTCCTGTCTCATTTTTTGATCGTTATATATTCACATGCTCAACTAATCTTATCGCTACCAGGTTTGTAATTTATTCCAGGATATAAAAGGCATCGGATTTCATTGTAACAAAATCGCCTTAAAAGTCAATTGAAATCGGCATTAGCCTCTATATGCAGTTGCCAACAGCCAAACATTTATATAGAATAAAATTAAACAATTTAACGGGACCCGGAACAGCAGTATAAAGGTCTTTGCGGTCCAGTTATAAATGTGATTACCAGGATCCTGGTCTTATTATACCGCCAGATATGCTTTAAAAGTAAAGAAAGCAAAGGAATTTTTAGATGAAAGATATAAACTACTTATTCGACCCCGCGCAGATCGCAGTGATCGGCGCTTCCCGCGACAAGCAGAAGATCGGTTACTCCATTCTTGATAATATCATTAGCAGCGGTTACAAAGGCTCTATTTACCCTGTTAACCCCCGCGAAGAGGAAATTTTAGGGCTCAAGTGCTATTGTTCGGTAAAAGATATCGAATCTCCTGTAGACCTGGCGATAATCACTGTCCCTGCATCAAGGGTGATCAACGTAGCCGAAGAATGTGGACAGTCAGGAATCAAGGGACTGGTCGTAATAACAGCCGGTTTCAAAGAGGTAGGCAGCGAGGGGCTTAAGCTGGAAAGAGAACTGCTAACCATCTGTAAGCGCTACAAGATGCGAATGGTCGGTCCGAACTGTGTCGGGGTTATGGACACGCATACTCCAATTAATGCTTCTTTCGCCAACGGTTTCCCTAATGAAGGCAATATCTCCTTTATTTCCCAAAGTGGAGCTATGCTTGTTTCTATTCTCGATTGGAGTTTCCAGATGGGAATGGGTTTCTCCCGCTTTATCAGTTTAGGCAACAAGGCCGATTTAAATGACATTGATTTTATAGAAAGCTGTGCAGCGGATCCGCTAACCAGCGTAATCCTCTGTTACATCGAAGATATTGCCGATGGCAAGCGCTTTGTTGAAGTCTGCTCCAAGGCCAGCAGGGAAAAACCAATTTTAATATTAAAGTCCGGCACCAGTTCTGCAGGAGCCCAGGCTGCCAGTTCACATACCGGGGCTCTGGCCGGAAGCGACCGTGCTTATGAAGCAGCGTTCCGACAAAGCGGGGTTCTTAGGGCGGATAGTATGAATGAATTATTTGATCTGGCCAGGGCCTTTTCCAGTCAACCGCTGCCCGATCAGGACAGGATAGCGATTGTAACCAATGCCGGAGGTCCGGGAATTGTAGCAACCGATGCTGTTGAAAAATTTGGCCTTAAAATGGCCCGTTTTACCAAGGATACTATTGATAAGCTGCGTGACAACCTTCCGGCTGAGGCAAACATCTATAACCCGGTTGATATTATTGGTGATGCCAGGGATGATCGCTACCGCTTTGCTCTTGAAACAGTGCTCAAAGACCAAAATGTCGACAGCGCGCTCGTGCTGCTTTGCCCGGCCGCAGTTACTGAACCTGAAAAAACTGCACAAAGTATCGTAGAGCTTAATAAAATTTACTCAACAAAACCGGTTATGGCGGTTTACATGGGCGGCAAATCACTCAAAGCAGGAAAATCTTATTTGATCGATCATGATATCCCGGCTTTCACTTTCCCTGAACCTTCAGTCCATGCGCTTGAAGGGATGTTCAGGTATAACGAACACCTCCGGGCCCCGCAATCGAAAAGCAGTGAAGAGCTTGCAGGTATCGATAAAGAAACTGTCCAGAAAACCCTGAATGATGTTTTTGCAGATCGCCGGGTAGTTTTATTGGGCCACGAAGCATCGGCTGTAATGTCAGCTTATGGTATCCCAAACAGTAAAATATTTCTGGCAAAAACTGAAGACGAAGCCGTTCGGATCAGTGATGACCTTGGTTACCCGGTGGCGCTTAAAATCTCTTCGCCGCGTATTGCCCATAAAACAGATGTCGGCGGTGTAGAAATTGGTCTGCACAGTGAAAATGAAGTTCGAAAGGCTCATCGGCGAATCATTGAAAAAGTCAACCATTTCTTACCCGACGCTCCTATTTACGGAATTGAAGTCCAGGACATGGTCGACGATGGGGTTGAAGTAATAGTTGGCATGTCCAGGGATATCCAGTTTGGTCCTCTCCTGGTTTTTGGCCTTGGCGGCATCTATGTTAACCTGATTGAAGATGTTAGTTTTCGCCTTGCATCATCACTGACCTGCAGTGAAGATGTTCGGGAAATGATCGCTGAAACAAAGTCCTACAATCTGCTTAAAGGCTACCGCGGGAAGAAACCGGCTGATTTAGTAGCCCTTACCGATATCATACTGCGAACAGCAAAGCTGGTTAATGATTTTGACGAGATAACCGAGATGGACATAAACCCTGTTCGCGTCCATACAAAAGGGGCCACCGCCCTGGATATTAAGATAACAATTGAACAGAAGGAATAAAATCCTGACGAGGTGATTAAAATGAAAGCGATCTACTTTTCCGGAAAAGCCGGTGGCGGCAAAACAGCTACCGCCCTGGGTATCGGTATGAA
>SKZS01000064.1 GCA_007127255.1 Syntrophomonadaceae bacterium
GCTTTTTCATTTCGCGAGATGAGGCGGAAAAATGAAGATTTGCAAAAGCAGGTTAAAGCATTGGAAGAGGAAAAGATTTTCCTTGAAGCACGATTGAATAAAGCTGTTTCAGTGCCTGAAGAGGAAGATTTAAATGAGGAAGATAAAACTCAGCTGGAAGATCAGCCCGATGAAACGGCGGCTGTCGAAGTAGAAACGGAAGAGGAACCGGATGAGCCTGAGCGGTAAAGAGTGGATATGGCCTGATCACGATTGCAATCGCGCCGCTGCACTGGCCAAAGAAGTAAACATTTCGCCGGCCCTGGCCCGGTTGCTGATCAACCGTGGACTGGAAGAACCCGGCCTTGTCGGGGAATTTTTATCTCCTGCAGCTGATCAGCTGCACTCACCCTGGTTGATGCTTGGTATGGAAGAGGCAGTTTCCAGGCTGCTTAAAGCGATTGCAGATAATGAAAAAATTATTATCCACGGTGATTATGATGCAGATGGCATTACGGCATCGGTAATCCTGGTTGAAGCCCTGCAGCACCTTCAGGCCCGGGTCGAGTATTTTTTGCCCAGCCGTTTTGAAGAAGGTTACGGTCTGCACATTGACTCCTTAAAACAATTTAAAGAGAACGGAGCCTCACTTGTCGTTACCGTTGATTGCGGAATAAATGCCGTAGAAGAAGCAGCCTATGCTGCCGAGATCGGGCTCGATCTGATCGTAACAGATCATCATCAACCCCTTGAGCAAATATCCGGAACGGCAGCTGTGATCAACCCGCTTCAGGAAAAGTGTCCTTATCCCTACAAGGAGCTGTCGGGGGCTGGTATTGCTTTTAAACTGGCTGCTGCCTTGATGGAAAAAGCAGAAAAGCCTTTTCCATCCTGGCTTTTCGATCTTGCTGCTCTTGGCACTGCTGCCGATGTGGTGCCCCTGCTCGGCGAAAACAGGGTTATAGTATCAGCGGGACTGGAAGTAGTGCGCAGGTTGGAACGACCCGGTATTAAAGCCCTGGCTGAAGCCGTAAGTTTGAAACCGGAAAGAATTGATAGCACGGCCCTTTCTTTCATGCTGGCACCGGCTGTTAATGCAGCCGGCCGGATGGGTGAAGCATTGCCGGCAGCCCAGCTTCTTCTTGAAAAAGATGAGGCTAAAGCAGCCAAATTAGCCAAACAGCTGCATCAGGCCAACCAGACAAGGCGTTCCACTGAACAAAATATAGTAATTGAGGCTGAAGAAATCGCTGTTGAGCTGTTATCCGGGGAAGATACTAAAATAATTACCCTGGCCTCAGAAAACTGGCATCATGGCGTGATCGGTATTGTCGCTTCGCGCCTGGTTGAGAAATTTAACCGCCCTGTGGCCCTGATAGCCCTGGAAGACGGGGAGGGGCGCGGGTCGGCGCGCAGTATACCGGGTTTTGATATAACTGCAGCCCTGGCCGATAATGCTGCTTTTTTGGAGCGCTTTGGCGGCCACGAACAGGCTGCAGGATTTACCGTTGTTGAAGAAAATATTGAGAAGCTGCGTGAAGGTCTGAACAGCTATGCCGGTTTCAACCTGGAAGAAAGCCGTTTGACCCCTCGCCTACATATTGATGCGGAACTGACCGGAGCGGAAATAGATTTCGATTTGACCGAAGGATTAGATAAATTGCAGCCTTTCGGGACAGCCAATCCCAGGCCTCTTTTCGGCAGTCGGAATTGGGAGATAAACTCCTGGCGCCTGGTTGGCAGCGACAAAAAACATCTAAAGCTTAATGTGCGCAAAGACGGGCAGACCCTTGACCCGATTATGTTTGGCGGGGTTGCCCTGGAGTCGCAGCTGGAAAAAGGGCGCCGGGTTGACCTCGCCTTCAGGTTAAAGGAGAGCTCCTATCGCGACCGTAGAACCCTGGAAACAGAATTAAAAGATTTGCGCTACTGTGACACTGTGACCAGCAGCAGCCTGGAAGTAATTGATCTCCGCGGCAACAGAAATCGTCTCGGTATGTCAATAGAGATTCTTGGCAGGGAAGAAGGAGCCAGTATCCTTTTCGCTGCTACACTTTCCAGGGCGAATAAAATAATGGAAAGCCATACAAACCGGCAGACTCCCTTCCTTGTTACCAGCGGTGCAATGAACGGCGGGAACGACCTTCCCCGGGAAGTTAAAACGCTGTTGTTATATGACTTGCCTCTTCACGGGAGTATCATGGAGTCTATCTTCAAGAATATTTGCAGAGATGGTAAGCTTAAGGTATACCTTCTTTATAACAGTGACGATTTGGAGCAAAACTGCCGTTTAACCGATCTGTCTCTTCCCTCGACGGAAGACTTGGAAACAATCATCGCCGATTTGCTGGCCACTGCCGCGGGCGGGGTAGAAATAAATTTCCCCGGGGAGGCCGGTAAAAGTTTAAGCATTAACCCTGCTAAGAGCTACTGGGAGCGAGTCGAAAGCATCCTGACTGAAATCAACCTGTTCAATAATAGAAGCCTCTCTCCGGATCAGGTGGAGATTATGAAAAGATGGCCAGGTTGTCTCGAGCAATCGCCAACTTATCGTGCTACCCGGGAGCTTATGGAAAGCTGTGAGAGCTTTCAGCGCTTATTCCTCGGCGGATCCCTCGATGAAATTGCCGCTTATCTCCGCAACCTCAGTACCAGGTAATCGATTGCTATAGAATTTACAGCCATTTTTTAGTATTATAGATATTGTTGAATCAGGTTCTATCCTGATCGAGGTTTTATTTTCTTGCCCGGAATTCATGCAGGGTAAGCATCTCTGGGGATTGTTTAAGATGACCGTTAAAGAAAAAAAGCTAAATGAACTTAAAAAAAGGATCCAGCGCTATTATCCCGACCTGGAAGATTGGGCCCTGGTTGAAAAAGCCTATCAATATTCCCTGGAGGCTCATTCCGGTCAGCTTCGTGAATCAGGCGAGTCTTATATTACACACCCTATTGGCGTGGCAATTATTCTCACTGAGCTGGAGCTCGACCTGGTAACAATTATTGCCGGCTTGCTGCATGATGTAGTTGAAGATACAGGGCGGACCATTGAAGATATCCGGGAAGAGTTTGGCGAAGAGGTATCTGTGCTGGTAGATGGTGTGACCAAATTAAGCCGCCTTGATTTCACCTCCAAGGAAGAGCAACAGGCAGAAACCCTGCGGAAAATGTTTATTGCCATGGCCCGCGATATCAGGGTGGTTTTGATTAAACTGGCAGACCGTACCCATAACCTGCGTACCCTGCGTTACCTGAATACTTACAAGCAAAAAGAGATTGCCCGAGAAACTTTAGAAATCTATGCCCCGCTGGCCCACCGTTTAGGGATTTATATGATCAAGTGGGAGCTTGAAGATTTAGCATTTCGTTACATGCAACCGGAAGAATACTTTCAGCTGGTTGAAAAGCTGGATAAGAAAAGACGTGAGCGGGAAAAATTTATTAACCGAATTATATGGATTTTGCAGGATTACCTTTCTGAAGCTTCAATCGAGGCAGAAATTCAGGGCCGGCCGAAACACCTCTACAGCATTTATAATAAAATGAAAACCCAGGGCAAAGATATCAGTGAGATCTATGACCTGACCGCAGTTCGTATCATTGTCGATACGGTTAAAGACTGCTATCATACCCTGGGGATTGTTCATACCATCTGGAAGCCGATTCCCGGACGCTTTAAAGATTTTATTGCCATGCCTAAGCCCAACATGTACCAGTCCCTGCATACCACGGTCTTTGCCGCTGAAAATGAGTTGGCCGAAATCCAGATTAGAACCTGGGATATGCACCGCACCGCAGAGTATGGTATTGCCGCCCACTGGCGTTACAAAGAGAAACCCGGGGAGTCAATTGAAGTTGACGACAAACTAACCTGGCTGCGGCAGCTAATGGAATGGCAGAGTGACTATCGTGATGCCCGCGATTTTATCAAGGATTTAAAAGGAGATTTATTTACGGATGAAGTTTTTGTTTTTACCCCCAAAGGCGATGTGATCGATCTGCCTATCGGTTCGGTAACTTTAGATTTTGCTTATAAAATTCACACCGATATAGGTAATCACTGTACGGGGGCCCGGGTAAATGGCCGCCTGGTGCCACTTGATTACCAGCTGAAGACCGGTGATATGGTTGAGGTAGTTACTTCCAAGCAGGGTTCACCAAGTCGTGATTGGCTCAAACTGGTAAAAACTTCGCATGCCAAGAACAAAATTCGGACCTGGTTTAAGAAAGAGCGCCGCGAAGAAAATGTTGAAAAAGGGCGTGAAATGATTGAAAGGGAAATCAAGCGGATAAACGTTGATGAGCGGCTGCACTTGAAAAACGATCTTTTAGATGAAGTGGCCAGCTCGTTTAAGCTTATTTCGGTTGAAGATCTTTACGCTGCAGTCGGTTATGGAGGAGTATCAGTTCATCAGGTAATAAGCCGGATGCGGGATGAGTATAAACGCAGGCATAAAGATAAAGAACCGGAAGAGGTTTTACCAGATTTTAAACCGGTTAAAAAGCAGAAAATGGGGTCTCCCGGAGTTAGGATCCAGGGTATGGACGATCTTTTGATGCGGGTTTCCCGCTGTTGCAACCCGGTTCCCGGTGATGATATTAAAGGCCTGGTTACCCGCGGACGCGGAGTTTCAATCCATCGCAGTGATTGTCCCAACTTAAGAAATTTTAAAGGTGATAAGAATAGGCTGCTGGAAGCTTCCTGGGAAAGTGAAGAGGGCGCCTCCTACCCGGTTGAAATAGAAATTGATGCTTACGATCGCAAAAACCTTTTGTCTGATATTATGACTGCCGTTAACGAAAGCAAAATCGAAGTAACTGCTGTTTCAGCCCGGGCCGATAAAAACAAGGAAGCTTCCATTCACATGACACTTATCGTTAGAGACCAGGTTCATCTTGATCAAATTATGACCAAAATAGGCAAGATTAAAGAAGTTTACTCAGTCAGTCGTTATGTTTACGGTTCTAAAAGTTAACCGGGTATCGGAGGCCTTTTATGAGAGCGGTAGTGCAGCGTGTTTCCCGGGCCAGGGTGGAAGTAGAAGGTGAAATAGTCGGCCGGATTGACAGGGGGCTGGTTGTATTTCTTGGTGTCGGGAAAGAAGACGCCCCTGCAGACAGTGACTATATGGCAGGTAAAATTTCGGGGCTAAGAATTTTTGAAGATAAAGAAGGACTGATGAACCTTTCAGTGCAGGATATTGGTGCAGAAATCCTGAGTATTTCTCAGTTTACCCTTTATGGTGATTGCCGCAAAGGCCGTCGGCCCGGTTTTTCTGATGCCGCCCCACCCGGTCTGGCGGAAGAACTATACGAGCGCTTTAACGAAAACTTATGCCGCGAGGGCATTACCGTAGCTAAAGGGCGCTTTCAGGCCGAGATGCGTATAGTTGCTGACAATGACGGGCCGGTAACCATGCTGCTGGACAGCAAGAAGCTATTTTAGATATGAATGGAGAGGAGCACAAAGATGAATTACAAGGCACCCCGAGGAACCCGTGATATACTACCTGATGAAGCAAAAAAATGGCAGCACCTGGAAAAGAGGTTCAGTGATTTTTGTAATCTCTACGGCTTTGGAGAAATTCGTACTCCCATGTTCGAGCAAACTGAATTATTTGTCCGCAGTGTCGGTGAAGATAGCGACATCGTTTCAAAAGAGATGTATACATTCAAGGATCGCAGCGGACGCGATTTAACGCTGCGCCCCGAATTGACCGCGGCCGTGGCGCGGGCCTACCTTGAACATAACCTTAAGGAGCAACCTCAACCGGTTAAACTTTATTATATCGGGCCGATGTTTCGTTACGATCGCCCCCAGGCAGGCCGCTATCGTCAGTTTAACCAGTTCGGACTGGAAATATTCGGAGCGGCCGGCGCCGCTGCAGATACAGAAATAATTGCTTTTTGTTATAACTTTTTTCGTTCACTGGAAATTGAAAAATTATCGATTGAGTTAAATAGTGTCGGCTGCCCGGAATGCCGTCCGCAGTTTCGTGATGTCCTGGTCCCTTTCCTGGAGAATGCCGAAGGAAGTCTTTGTGGAGAATGTGTTAAACGTTATCAGAATAATCCTATGCGTGTTCTCGACTGCAAAACGGAAAGCTGCCAGTCTATCGTTGAAGCTGCGCCGAAAATGACCGACCACCTGTGCTCCGATTGTGATCGGCATTTTTCTGCTGTTAAGGAACTATTAAACATGCTTGAAGTGCCATATAACCTGAACAGCCGTCTTGTGCGCGGCCTTGATTATTACACCCGGACAGCTTTTGAGATAACCGCCGGCGCTACAGGAGCCCAGGCATCGCTTTGTGGTGGCGGCCGCTACGATCACCTTGTAGAACATTGCGGTGGGCCACCGACCCCGGGAGTTGGTGTCGCTTTTGGGGTTGAAAGAATACTTTTGACCATGGATTGGAGTAAGCAGGTCACAAAGACCGCAGCAGCAATCTATATTGCTTCGGCCGGAGATGGTCTGGTAGGAAATTCACTAATCCTGGCCTCTGAATTACGGCAGAGGGGGATTGCCGCCGAAACAGAAATGATGGAGCGCAGCTTGAAAGGACAAATGAAGTATGCCGGGCGAAAGGGTTATCAGTATGTAGCGATTATCGGTGAAGATGAAATTAAACGCGGACTTATAACCGTACGCAATATGGAAAGCGGCGAACAGCAGGAACTGCCCCGGGAAGCTTTCTTCGAATTGTTTTTACAGCAGCAGGCTGAGGAAGAAGAAAAACCTGCTGCTTCTGACCCCGCACATGTAATACTGCCGCCTTTGGGTAAAGCCGACAAGAAAACACATTACTGTGGAACGCTTAATCATGACCATGTAAATAACAGGGTGAAGCTGGCCGGGTGGGTCGGCAAACGTCGTGATCATGGCGGTTTGATCTTTATCGATTTAAGAGATCGCAGTGGAGTGATGCAGCTGGTTTTTGATCAACAGGCAGGTGCCGAACTCTTCAGGCAGGCTGAAAACCTGCGCAGCGAGTATGTTGTTGCCGTTGAAGGTGAGGTAGTCGGCCGTTCAGAGGATACGATCAACCCTGACCTGCCTACAGGCGATATTGAACTGCGGGTTGAAGTAATGGAGGTTTTAAACCCCTCCAAAACCCCGCCTTTTTATATTGAAGATGATATTTACGTTGACGAAAACCTGCGTCTGCGCTACCGCTACCTTGATTTAAGGAGGCCAGAGATGCTCGGCCGCCTGCAGCTGCGCCACAGGGCGGTAAAAATGGTTCGCGATTATATGGACCGTTATGATTTTCTTGAAATTGAAACCCCGATGCTGACTCGCAGTACGCCGGAGGGGGCGAGAGATTTCCTCGTGCCCAGCCGGATGCATCCCGGTGAATTTTATGCCCTGCCCCAATCCCCCCAGCTTTTTAAGCAGCTGTTGATGGTTAGCGGTGTTGAGCGTTACTTTCAGATTGTGCGCTGTTTTCGTGATGAAGATCTCAGGGCTGACCGACAGCCTGAGTTTACCCAGGTTGATATTGAAACTTCATTTTTCGGCCAGGAGAACCTATTTGCCCTCATTGAAGGCCTGGCTGCCCTCCTGTGGAGAGAGATTAAAGGGATAGATATCAAGCTGCCTTTTTTACGCATGCCATACAGGGAGGCTATGAACCGTTTTGGTTCAGATAAACCCGATCTCCGCTTTGGCATGGAACTGGTCGATCTTAATGATTTAGCGGTTAAAAGTCAGTTTAAGGTTTTTACTTCAGCCCTGGAAAACGGTGGTTCAGTCAAAGGTCTGCGTGTTGAAAATGGCAAAAAGATGAGTCGTAAAGACCTCGATGATCTGACCCTGCTGGCTCGCCAGCTTGGCGCCAGGGGATTGGCCTGGGTCTACGTGGAAGAAAATGGCTGGCGCTCGCCAATCAGTAAATTCTTCGACAATGCCCTGATCGATGATATAAACCGCAAAATGAATGCCGGGGTTGATGACGTTTTACTCTTTGTTGCTGACACATGGCAAACCACATGTAATGTGCTCGGTTACCTGAGGCGCCATCTGGCTCCGGATGTAATTGCAGCTGCGCCACATTTTCTCTGGGTAGTTGATTTTCCCCTTTTCCACTATGATGAAGAAGAAAAGCGTTTTGAATCCGACCACCACCCCTTTACCGCGCCCAGGGTTGAAGATGTTCCTATTTTAGAGAGCGATCCCCTGGGAGTTCGGGCCCAGGCTTATGACCTCGTTCTGGATGGTGTAGAGATTGGCGGGGGAAGTACCCGTATTCATGATAGTGCTATCCAGGAAAGGATCTTTAAGCTGCTCGGGTTATCTGAAGAGGAAAGCAGGGAAAAGTTTGGCTTTTTGCTTGAAGCGCTCTCTTTTGGGGCTCCCCCGCACGGAGGGATTGCGCTCGGTTTGGACCGCCTGGTTGCCCTTTTATCCGGTGACGAATCAATCCGGCAGGTGATTCCCTTTCCGAAAACCGCCGCAGCCAGCTGCCTGATGACCAGCGCTCCGGCAAATGTCGACGACAAACAGCTGAGTGAGCTTAAAATAGAGCTTCAAAAGCAGCAAGAAGAAGATTAAGGGCGAAAAACGGTAATGCCTCAAGCTTGCGCCAGATTCAGTTTTGTGCTATGATTTTTATGCAAAAGATAGTATTACGGGGTATCGCCCTGCGGTGTTCGTGACAACCGATAAGTTTTGAGCTAACACTTATACAATGGGAACCCGGACTTCAGTTGTGGAGCAGAAGCCTTTGCAAAGGGGACCTGTAAATCAACTGAGAGGGTACCCACCTTTCGGGGGAACAGTTCAAAACAACGGCCCACGGCACAGCGGGGTTTTTTATTGCTTATTAGCATGCTATAATAAAACTTGTTTGGCCCAAAACTCCCCACAAAACTTACCGGGAGCTGGTAAATATGTCTGTTGAGCATATCTCTATTCAAATCAGCAGGGAATTGAAATCGGGAACCCACCCGGGGGATCTTCTCGATCTTATCGAAGACCTTGAAATTGAAGAAAAGGTAGAATTGATGCAGAGCCTGGCTGCCGAGGATGCAGCCCTGATTTTTGAGGAAATGGAAGATTTCGAACAGGCTGAAATCCTCCGTTTATTGGGAAAAGAAAGGGCCAAGTTTATCCTTCAAAGCCTTGCTTCCGATGATGCTGCCGACTTAATAGGCGAGCTTTCAACTGAAGACGCCCAAAAAATGATGGAGCTAATCGATCAGGAAGAGCTGCCCGTAGATTTTGAAGACCTCCTAAAGTATCCGGAAGATACTGCCGGGGGTATTATGACCACCGGGTTCATCTCCCTTCCTGCCGACATTCCGGTTGAAGAAGCAATTTCCCGCTTAAGAGAAATTGCCCCCGAAGCAGAAACTATATATTACGTATATGTTGTTGATGAAAACAATCGTTTAATTGGGGTTATATCTCTGCGTGACTTGATTGCCTCTTCTGACGGGACAATAATAAAGAATGTTATGCGTCATAATGTGATCAGTGTAAATGCTGAACTTGACCAGGAAGAAGTAGCCCGTGTAGTTTCCAAATACGATTTGCTCGCTGTGCCTGTTATAGATGATCAGTCCAGGCTTCTTGGTATTATCACCGTTGACGACGTCATCGATGTTATGGAACAGGAAGCGACGGAAGATATCTATCGCCTGGCCGGGGCCAGTGAAGTAGAAGGTATGGATTTGACAAAGGCCCCGGTAAGCAAGGTTGTCCGCCTCAGGCTGCCCTGGTTATTTATCAGCATGGCCGGAGGAATATTGTCCGGCAGCGTGATCGGTGTTTTTGAAAGCACCCTGGAAGCAATTGTCATGCTGGCGGTATTTATTCCAGTTTTAATGGACATGGGTGGCAATGTTGGCACCCAGTCTTCAACTATATTTGTTCGCGGCCTGGCCACAGGTGAAATAGACCGGGCCGAGCTTTGGCCTTACTTTTTTCGTGAAATTAGGATTGGAGCGGTTATGGGTGTTCTCTGCGGTATCCTGATATCAATAGCTGCCTTTTTCTGGCAGGGTAACGTTTACCTCGGACTGGTTGTAGGCATATCGATGTTAGCAACGATAAGTGTGGCTGCCTTGATTGGCACCCTGGTGCCCATGGTGTGCAGCATGATAAACATAGACCCTGCTATTACCGCCGGTCCATTTGTTACTACGATCAAAGATGTTACCGGTTTGCTAATATACTTCACCGTGGCATCTACCTTTCTCGATTATCTGCGCTAACCACCGCTTGTTTCTCTCATTCTACCTTAGATTAGGTATTTATCTGTCCGGCCTACATTTTTATTGCCAGGAATTACAAATCATCTTTATTTTTGCGCCGGACAGCAAAGACAGCATTTAAAATGGAAATATATGGGGAAAAAGGTGAAAATCACACTCAATTTCCTCTTTTTTTTATATTTTTTTAAAAATATTTGCAGGAATGTGGTAAAAGGGGTTGAAATATAGAGAAAAGTGGTGTAAAGTGGTGAAAAGTGGTCTCAGATGCTTCATACGGAGGCGAACATATGTTTACCGGCGAATATCAGCATACCTTAGATGGAAAAGGCAGGGTGATTATACCTTCAAAGCTGCGCGAAGGTTTAGGGGATCGCTTTATGGTTACCCGTGGCTTTGAAAAATGTCTCCTTGTCTATCCCAACTCAGAGTGGGTTCGCCTGGAACAAAAACTGAAACATCTGCCTTTTACAAAAAGTGATTCCCGTAAGTTTAAGCGCTTGTTTTTTTCCGGGGCCATGGAAGTGGAAGCTGATAAGCAGGGTCGTGTGCTAATTCCCCAGAACCTGCGGGAATATGCAAACATTGAAAAAGAGGTTATGTTTATTGGCGTTTCAAATTACGTTGAATTATGGGATGAAGCGGCATGGAAAGAGTATTTTGGCGAGGCAAACAATAATTATGAAGAGATAGCGGAAGAACTGGTTGATTTTGATCTTTAAGAGTGGTGCATTAATGTGGTTGAGCTGCACATTCCGGTTATGGAAAAAGAAGTTATAGGTTATCTCAACTGCCGTCCTGACGGGATTTATGTTGATGCCACACTTGGAGACGGGGGCCATGCCGAAGCAATTTTG
Source organism: Syntrophomonadaceae bacterium (assembly GCA_007127255.1). Taxonomy (GTDB): domain Bacteria; phylum Bacillota; class Dethiobacteria; order DTU022; family DTU022; genus T3SED10-7. Next base: position 11,052 of record SKZS01000064.1, read on the forward strand.
CGAGTTCTTTCCGCAGAAGGTCGCTTGATAGGAATAGATTGGGATGAGGCTGCCCTGGAAAGGGCGGATATGCGGTTAAAAAATTATAAAAACCGGTTTATTCCGATTCATGCTGACTATACAAACTTAGAAGAAGTTCTAAGGGAAGCGGGATATCCCCGGGCAGATGGAATCTTAATTGACCTTGGAGCTTCAACTTTACAGTTGATGGACGCAGAACGCGGTTTTTCTTTTCATCATGAAGGCGATTTGGATATGCGTATGGATCGCCGCCGCTCTTTGACAGCTAAAGATATTATTAACCGGTATACTGCCGAACAGCTTTCCGAAATATTTTTTCGGCTTGGTGAAGAACGTTTTTCCAGGCGTATAGCTGCAAGAATAGTATCGGAGCGCGAGCAAAAAGGAGAGATTGAAAACAGCCGCAAGCTGGCAGAAATTGTTAAAGAGGCAGTTCCGGCTCGCTTCCGCCGTAAGGGAGGGCATCCGGCTCGCAGGATTTTTCAGTCATTACGCCTGGCTGTTAACCATGAATTAACCAACATTGCAGCTGTTCTGCCGCAGGCGGTTAACTGTCTTTTCCGGGGAGGCAGGCTTTCTGTAATAGCTTATCATTCCCTGGAAGATCGCCTGGTGAAGCACTTTTTACGTGAAAAATCAGGTCACTGCAGCTGCCCACCGAACATGCCCTGTATTTGCCGGGAAAATGCGGAGCTCAAAGTGTTGACCAGCAAGGCAGTAAGACCTTCCGAAGAAGAAATAAACAGCAACCCGCGAGCGCGAAGCGCCAGGCTGCGTGCTGCTGAAAAGATAGCAACAGAAGAAAAAGAAAGAAGGTGAGCAAAATGCAACAGGCCAGACAATTATCGCAGCCTAACCGATTGATATCACGGCCACAACCAGGCAGGGGAGCCGAAATAAAGACACAACCTGCTGCCCGGTTAAAGAAAGGTAAGTTTATATTAATTCTAGTTACTTGTTTCTTGCTCAGCCTTGTTGTTGTAGGTCAGTACTCATCGCTGGTTATTCTTAATTACCGCCTGGGCTCTGTTCGGACCGAACTGTCAGTAGTAAGAGAAACATCCCGCGGGCTAGAACTTGAAGCGGCCCAGCTCAGTTCACTTGAGCGTATCGATCAAATCGCCCGAGAAGATCTTGGTATGGTGGAACCTGATATGAGTCAGATGAGAATAATTACTGCCGGCAGGTAGACAGATAGCCGACCTGGAGAGTGAATTTTATGGCCGAATTTCCTGTAACCAGGGCAATCGTAAGGAAAAGGTTAATCATAGTATTTGTATTTACTGTGCTGGCAACGCTGTTTTTAATAAGCCGATTGGCCTGGATTCAGATTGTTATGGCTGAAGAACTATACGAACAAGCCTGGAAGCAGTGGAATCATAATGTGCCGATCAGTACAGCCCGTGGTTCAATTTATGACAGCCAGGGAAAGCTGATGGCCGGAAGTGGATCCGTATATACTGTCGCCGCTATTCCGCCGCTGATCGACGATTCACAAGAAGTTTCCAGTGCATTAGCCCCGGTTTTGAACATGGATGCTGCGAGAATCAATGAACTAATATCTTTAAAGGATCGCAGTGCGGTATATATAAAACGAAAGGTTGAGTCTGAGGTGTCTGAGGCGGTGCGGGAAATGGATATACCGGGAATAATTTTTTTTAATGAAGACAAGCGCTACTATCCTGCAGGCAATATTGCCTCCCAGTTGCTTGGCTTTGTCGGCATGGACCATGGATTGTCAGGACTGGAATCACACTATGAACATTACCTCAGTGGAAGTGAAGGGAGAATGCTTTATCCTGCAGATGGAAGAGGAAACCCGCTGCCGCACATAATAAGCCGATTTAGCTTGCCGCGGGAGGGTTATGACCTGCACCTGGCTGTAGATGAAAGCATCCAGCACATTATGGAAAAGGAATTAACGCGAGTAATGACAGATGCTGGCCCGGAACAGGCCATGGCCATAGCCGTAGACCCCCGCACCGGTGCAGTGCTGGCGGCAGTGTCAAAACCAGATTACAACCCTGATCTTTATTATAAATACGATCCTGAAACCTGGTCCCTGGCCCCTATTGTTTCATCATTTGAGCCCGGTTCAACTTTTAAAATGGTGACCGTGGCTGCCCTGGTTGAAGAAGGGTTGTTTGAACCGGAACAAACATATTACTGTTCGGGGCATACTGTAGTTAACGGGGTTACCATAAATTGCTGGACAGCCGATCGCGGCGGGCACGGCAATATTACTTTTTTCGAGTCTGTCGGCTATTCCTGCAACCCGGCTTTTGTTGAATTGGGACAAAGACTGGGTAGAGAAAAACTATTTCAATATATCGAAGCTTTCGGATTCGGTCAACCGACAGGCGTTGACTACCCGGGTGAAGGCAGCGGAATGATTTTTGAAACGGATACTGTCGGCCCCCTGGAACTGGCAACATCTTCTTTCGGCCAGGGCATTTCGGTCACGCCTATTCAGCAGGTAATGGCTGTAACAGCCATGATAAACGGTGGTTTTCTGTACAGGCCATACCTGGTAGAAAAAATACGAAACCAGGAGGGTGAAGTTGTCTTTGCCAGGGAACCTGAAGTTTTGCGGCAGGTTATATCGGAGGAAACATCCGGCAAACTGATCGAAATGATGGAAAGCGTTATTCTCGATGGAACCGGGCATGCAGCTGCCATAGACGGTTATCGTGTGGCCGGGAAGACCGGAACAGCTGAAAAGATCGACGAGGATGGTAACTATAGCGAAAGCGATTATATTTACTCCCTGGTCGGTTTCGCTCCTGTTGAAGACCCCCGCCTGGTACTCTATGTAGCCGTAGATGGTGTTACGAGGGGACCGCGACTGGGGGTTCATACCAGCGCTCCGGCATTTAAGAAAATCATGGAAGACACCTTAAATTATATGCAGGTTAGCCCTTCGGGGGTTGAATCAAATGATCAAGGAGAATGAAAATTTTAAGCAGGACATAAGCTTATAAAGGGAGGCAGCAGGGTGAAGCTAAAGGGAAGCGAAATTATTGAAGCCTGTACAGGCAAATTGCTGCAGGGTAATCCCGACCAGCAGATAGCCGGTTTTGCTATTGACTCTCGAGAAGTCAGACCGGGCGATTTTTTTATTCCCTTTGCAGGCGAGCAGACCGACGGGCACCTTTTTATCGCCCGGGCGGCATCTGCAGGCGCGGTTGGCGCATTTCATCACCTTGCGAAAAAGCCTGATCAAGAAATACCTCCCGATTTCCTGCTCATCGGAATTGAAGATTCGCTTACTGCACTTCAGCAGTTGGCTGCAGCATACAGGGAAAGATTTGATCTCCCGGTAATCGGAATAACCGGAAGCAGCGGAAAGACAACGACCAAGGATTTTACAGCTGGTGTCCTTTCGGCAAAGTTCAACGTTCTTAAAACAACCGGCAACCTGAACAATGAAATCGGTTTGCCTTTGACCATATTACAGCTTGCAGAAGAACATCAGGTTGCCGTGCTCGAAATGGGTATGAGCGCAGCCGGTGAAATTAAAACCCTGTGCGAAATAGCCAAGCCGTCGATTGGTATTATTACCAACATCGGTGAGGCCCATATTGAACAGCTTGGTTCAATCGAAGCAATCGCCAGGGCTAAGGGAGAATTACTGGATTACCTCGGCTCAGGCGGGGTAGCCGTTCTAAACGGCGATGATCCCCGCCTCCTTGAAATCAGAAAACGCTACCCGGGAAAAGCATACTATTATGGCTTTAACCAGGGCGATATAAAAGGCTTAAAGTTGTCTCTAAGGGGAGAAAAAAGCTTTTTCCGGGTGCGTTTTCCTGATAAATCGCAAGGGTGGTTTGAATCACCCCTGCCTGGACGGGAGTCAGTCGGCAACGCCCTGGCGGCTCTTACCGTCGGATATATCCTTGGGTTGAACCTGTCAGAATTAGAAAAAGGGCTTGCAAAAAGCGAGGCCACAGCAGGGCGGCTCCAGGTTTTACATAACCATCGGGGCACCGGAATCATTGACGATACTTATAATGCTAATCCCAGTTCGGTCAGGGCTGCTTTAAAAGTGCTGGTTGAGCTGGGAGGAGCCAAAACAGTTGCTGTTTTGGGTGATATGCTCGAGCTTGGCTCGGCATCCCGGGAGGCGCATTTATCAGTGGGCCGTTATGCATATGAATGTGCAATAGGCTGCCTGGTAACTGTTGGAGAACTGGCTCGTGCTGCTGCTGAAGAAGCAAAACCTTTAGGTTTGAAGACATATACATGTGCTGATCACGATGAAGCCCTGGATATTTTAAAGAAAATGGATCTTGATGAAGACTGGTATGTGCTGGTGAAGGGCTCGCGAGGCATGCAAATGGAAAAAATTGTTCACTTTCTGATCGGGGAGAAAGGAGCGGGATGATAATGGTTTACCCTGCAGCAGCATTACTGGTGTCTACATTTATTGTTACTGTTATCGCCTGTTCGTTTTTCATAAAGCGCATGAAGCAGCTGCAGTTTGGCCAGCAGGTCAGGGCAGATGGACCGCTTACCCATTCGACCAAAGCAGGCACGCCGACAATGGGTGGAGCAGTGTTTATCCCAATTGCCGCCCTTGCTGCACTTATTGCTGCCGGGTTGTCACCGCTGCTTTATACGGTCCTGCTGGTTGCCTTAGGTTGCGGCCTGGTTGGATTTTTGGATGATTACCTGAAAGTGGCGCGCCATCGCTCGCTGGGTCTCAGGGCTCGATCAAAACTTGCCGCAGAGGCGGCAATTGCCATTATTCTTATCATTCTTCTCCGGCAGTTGGGCCTTTACTCAACAGAGGTTGTCCTGCCCTTTGTTAGCCTGGAAATCGATCTTGGTCTTTTTTATCCGCTATTAATATTTCTTATTATTGCCGCAGCCAGCAACAGTGTAAACCTCACTGATGGTGTTGACGGCCTGGCTGCAGGAATAGCAGTTATTGTTTTAGCAGCTTATGGTTATATTGCCTGTTTTACAGGAAAAACTGAAATTGCCCTCTTCTGTGCGGCGCTGTCGGGAGCTTGTGCCGGTTTTTTAGTATACAACCGTAATCCGGCCCGCCTGTTCATGGGTGATGTCGGATCCCTGGCCCTGGGAGGAGCTTTTGCTGCCCTGGCAGTAGTGACAAAAACCGAGCTTTTATTAATACTTATCGGCGGTGTATTTGTTATTGAAGCGCTTTCGGTTATTGCCCAGGTAATCAGTTTCAGGCTTTTTGGCCGCCGTATATTACGGATGAGCCCACTGCATCACCATTTTGAATTGAAAGGTTGGTCAGAGTGGCGTGTTGTTATCACTTTTTGGGCTGCAGCCGTAATCTGTGCTTTTTCCGGAGTCCTGGTTTATACCCGTCAATACAACGGGCAGTTTTAGGAGGCTGAAAATTGATCAGTATGATTAAAGGAAAAGAGGTCCTGGTTGTAGGCATGGCTCGCAGCGGCATGGCTGCTGCGGAATTGCTGAGCAAGAGCGGTGCGTGCAAAATTACAGTCACCGATCAAAAACAGCCTGCCCAGCTTGAAAATGAGCTGGCTTTGCTGAAGCGTTATCCCAACATAACAGCAGCTTGCGGCGGGAATCCGCCTGATTTAGTGACCTCGAATCTTTCAATGATTATTAAAAGTCCGGGAGTGCCGCCTAACCTTGAATTATTTAGAAAAGCTGAAGAACTGGGTATTCCCGTTATCTCGGAAATAGAGCTTGCCTATGCCTTTATCCGGGCGCCCATAGTCGGCGTGACAGGGACCAACGGAAAAACTACTGTCACTGCCCTGGTTACGGCTATGCTGAAAGAAGCAAGTATAGAACCTGTTATCTCAGCTGGCAATATCGGCAATCCACTGTCCGGGGTTATAAACAAGATTAGCGCACAGGGAGTAATAGTCGCTGAGTTAAGTAGTTTTCAGCTTGAAAACATCCGCTATTTTCGACCGTCAGTGGCCGTATTTCTCAATTTTGCCGAAGACCATATTGATTATCACGGCAGCATTGAGAAATATTACCGGGCAAAGCAAAGAATATTTGAGAACCAGTCTGAAGGAGATTATGCTGTCCTCAATGCGGCAGATCATAAAGTGGCATCAGCTGCGGAAAAGATTAAGTCCTCTGTGCTCTGGTTTAACCGGGCTCCTGTTTACCCGGGAATTGGGGTAGAGGATGGACAAATTAATCTTTACTCTTCAGACCGGAATAAATTTGAAATATGTCCGCTGTCTGACGTAGCTCTGCCCGGAGAACATAATCTTGAAAATGCCCTTGCCGCATCAGCAGCTGCCTGGGCCATGGGGGCTGATTTGCCTTCAATTGGTATTGTTTTACAGAATTTTAGGGCTATTGAGCATCGACTTGAACATGTTGCTACGATCAATGAAGTTGATTATATCAATGATTCCAAGGGGACTAATCCCGGAGCGACCATAAAAGCGCTTAAGTCCTTTCCGGGTCGAAAAAAAATTCTCATTGCCGGAGGTAAAGATAAGGGTAGCGATTTTTCGGAAATGGCGGCCCTGTTGCAGTCAGAAGTTCGCTTACTGCTGCTGCTTGGTGAAACAAAAGATATCATTGCGCAGGCAGCCGAACAGGCCGGTTTCAAGAGCTACCTTAAAGTTGAGAAATTTGAAGACGCGGTTTCAGCTGCCCGCAGGGAGGCGAGGAGCGGAGAAATTGTGCTGCTTTCCCCGGCGTGCGCAAGTTGGGATATGTTTACCGATTACGAGGCCAGGGGCAGCTTATTTAAAAAGCTGGTTCGAGCCCCACAGGAAGCGGAAAGTAGTTAAGGAGGCAGTTGCAGTGCCGAATAACGGACAGGCTTACAACTACGATCGCACATTATTGCTGGTGACTCTGCTTCTTCTGGCAATTGGCTTAATCATGGTTTTTAGCGCCAGCTTCGTTGTTGCCGAGGAAAGCAGGGGCGATCCTTATTACTTTCTCAAACGCCAGGCGATGTGGGTGGCTATCGGTCTGCTGGCCATGTTTTTGCTTTCTAAGTTTCACTATAGAAACCTGAAACGCATATCCATAATCATACTTGTGCTCAACTTTGTTTTCCTGGGTTTGATTTTTACCAGTTTAGGTTCCGATCTCGGTACCGAGGCCAAACGCTGGTTAGCTTTCGGGCCTGTTATCTTTCAGCCCTCTGAATTCAGTAAGATTGCTTTTGTTATATTTACTGCGGCTTACATGAGCAATCGAAGGTTGAACCTGAGAAGTTTTTGGACCGGTAGCTTTGTGCCGCTGTTCTTTGTGGCTATGGCATTTTTTCTGATCCAGTTTCAGCCCGACCTGGGGACTGCCCTGGTTGTGCTGGCTGCAAGCGCCCTGGTTATTGTCTTTGCCGGGATGCCGATGACTCAAATGTTCGGACTGGCGATGTTATCGCTGCCGCCGCTTGCCTATTTTACAATAAAGGAAGATTACCGTGTCCAGCGGCTTTTTACATTTTTCGACCCCTGGGCCGACTCCAGCGGAGCGGGCTACCAGGTTATCCAGTCATTTTACGCCCTGGGCCCCGGCCACATTTTTGGCACAGGCCTGGGACGCAGTAAACAGAAATTGTTTTACCTTCCCGAGCCGCAAAACGACTTTATCTTTGCTATTATCGGTGAAGAACTGGGCTTTATTGGCGCAGTTTCCGTCCTGCTGCTTTACATGATTTTAATCTGGCGCGGTTTTCAGATTGCCCAGAAAGCTCCTGATCTTTTCGGCAGTCTTCTGGCCGGAGGTATAATCTTCATCATCGCTGTCCAGGTTTTTATTAATGTGGCAGTGGTAACCGGTTCAATACCGGTCACGGGCATCAACCTGCCCCTGATCAGCGCGGGTGGTAGTTCGATATTTTTTACCCTGCTCAGCATCGGCATATTGCTGAATATATCCAGGCACGGGCGGATTGCAAGCGGGTGAAAGGAAGAGCTAAAAATAATGAAAATATTAATCGGTGGGGGAGGAACAGGCGGTCATATTTATCCGGCCCTGGCGCTGGCCCGCTTCGCGCAGGCAGAAAACAGCGCTAATGATATTCTTTTTGTCGGTACTGAAAAAGGGCTGGAAAACAAAATAGTTCCCTCTGCCGGTTTTTGCCTGAAAACTGTTCCGGCTCGCGGTTTTCAGCGTAATTTCAAACAGTTTGGATTAGTGGTGATCGATTTGATCAATGGTTTGAAGCAGGCTTCCAGAATAATAAATGAGTTCAAGCCGAATGTTATACTTGGCACGGGTGGCTATGTTGCCGCGCCCCTGGTTATCTCGGGGCTGCTAAAGCGCTGCCCGGTTGTCCTACACGAACAAAACGCCCTGCCCGGGCTGGTTAATCGCAGACTGGCTCCTTTTGTCAAGCGGGTCTGCATCTCTTTTGCGGAAACTGAAAAATGGCTGTCCCGGTTTTCCAGGGTGGAGTATACCGGGAATCCACGGGCTACCGAGGTCGCGAAACTGACCAGGGAAGCAGGATGCCGTCACTTTGGGTTTGATCCGAAAGATAAAAATATATTGGTCTACGGGGGTAGCCGGGGTGCCTTACAATTAAACCGGGTAATTACCGCTTATCTTAAAGCAAACCTGCTCCCGGAAGGAGTAAATATGATTTTTGTAACAGGTGAGATCTACTACCGGAATGTTTCAGAAGAGCTTGAATTGCTTGCAGACAGGATAAAGCTCTACCCCTACCTGGAAGAGATGCCCGAAGCCCTGGCAGCAGCAGATTTGGCCGTTACCAGGAGTGGAGCGACAACTCTTGCTGAAATAACTGCTCTCGGAGTTCCAGCCCTGCTGGTTCCATCGCCGAATGTGGTTGATAACCACCAGTATTACAATGCCAGGCTGCTGGCCGATACTAAAGCGGCGATTATAATTGAAGAAAAGGATTTTGCATACAGGCGCCTGCAGCAGGAAGTTGAACGGATCCTGTCTGAACCGAACTTACTGGAGAATATGAAAAAGAACAGCAAGCGGATGGGCGTTACAGATGCAGCAGAGAGGCTTTATCAGTGCCTGCAGGAGGTAGCTTCATGAATATTGACCGGGAACTGGGACAAAAGCTAAAAGAAGGCATCAGGAAAAATGAACCTATGTCAAGGCACACGTCCTGGCAGGTAGGAGGGCCGGCTGACTATTATCTCTGCCCGGCTGATCTTTCTGAACTGGTAGAAATCGTCCGGTTCAGCAATAAGTACAACCTGCCTCTTTATGTTTTCGGCAATGGCACTAACCTGCTGGTCCTCGACGGGGGAATCAGGGGGCTTGTTGTCAATATCGGATCATCTTTCAGCTATGTTAACTGCGAACAAAATGGGCTTACTGCCGGTGCAGGAACCCCGATGACTTACCTGGCCCGCACTGCTGCAGAACAGGGCCTGGTTGGGCTTGAGTTTGCCGTCGGTATTCCGGGTTCACTGGGCGGGGCGGTGATCATGAATGCCGGTTCTTTCGGTGGCTATATTGGCGAAAAGGTGCGGGCTGTGAAACTCGTTTCACCTGGTGCGGAATTAATAACTATGGAGCGGAATGAACTCTCATTCAGCTATCGTACCAGCAATCTGCCTGGTAAGGGAGTTATATTTGAGATAGTTTTAGATCTGAAACCGGGCGATTCTGTAGAATCAATGAAGTTGATGGACTACTTTTTAAGCGAACGCAGCCGTCGTCACCCTGATCTGCCCAGCGCCGGCTCGGTTTTTCGCAATATACCCGACCAGCCGGCAGGAAAAATAATTGAAGAAATCGGATGTAAGGGCATGCGTATCGGTGGCGCCGAAGTCTCATGTAAGCATGCCAATTTTATAGTCAATACAGGAACTGCAACCGCTGCCGATATTCTCTCTTTAATCGAAGCTGTCAGGCAGAAGGTCAAAGACGAATATAATTTGGATCTCCAACCTGAAGTTAAAATAGTCGGTGAGGAGAGGTAAAGCATGAAACGGAAAAATGATCACTTAAAACTGGTTAACAAAAACAGCGAGCGGCCGCTTTGGAAGAAAGCGCTTCGCTTCCTGTTCAGGTTGACATTTATAGTAGTTATCCTGTTGCTATTGAAGCAGGGAGAAACATTTTTCCGTATTAACAAGATTGAAGTGCAGGGAGCCGGGGAACTGACTGCCGCGGAAATAATATCAGCCGGTGAAGTGCGTAAAGGATCGAGTATCATTTTGCTGCAGGAAGATAAAATAGCCGAAAAAATTCAAAATGTGCATCCCTGGGTAAAAAATGTCGAAATAACCCGCATCCTGCCAGATAGAATTATTATTGCCATCGAAGTAAGAAGATCTGTGGGGTCTATCAGGACTGAGAATGGTTTCTGGATGATCGATTCAAATACAATTCCTTTCGCCTATATGACGGAACCGGCCGCTGATTATCCCGTAATTGCCGGAATAAAGGAAGAGTTAATAATACAGGGTGTTCCACTGGACTGCCGGGAGAGAAGAGAAGCTTTAAGCAATTTCTTTGCCGTTTGGTGCAATGAAAAAAGGTTTGAAATAGCAAAGATTGATATGACTGACAGTTACAACCTGGTTGTCGTAACAGGTGAAGAAATGGAGATCTGGTTTGGTGATGGGAAAAATATGCAGCACAAGCTGGACCTTGTTGAAAAGAGTTTGCCTTACATAACTGTAGACAGCGAAACAAGGCTTGATGTTCGTTCCGGGAACCGGCTGGTGCTCTCCAGCACTGCCGGAACCGTTCAAAAGGAGGTGGGTCCGTAAAAAAGGAAATTGTTGATATGTGTTGAATATTTTAGTAGTAATTGCACCATGCTGGGAAGGGTAAGGGGGAAGTGAAGTGATTAAAAGAAACTATATTGTCGGTATTGATGTTGGCACAGCTGAGGTAAGGGTTGGGCTTGGTGAACCCCGTCCCGATGGAACTGTGAACATTATCGGTTTAGGCCTTAATCCTTCCGATGGGGTGCGCAAAGGGGTAATCGTTGATCTGGACAAAACCGTAGAATCTATTGTTGCTGCAATCGAGGAAGCTGAAAGAATGGCCGGGGTTAAGATTGATTCTGCTTTTCTTGGCTTGAAAGGTCTTAATATGGAACTGATCAATAATCGTGGTGTTGTCGCAGTAACAGCAGAGGATAGGGAGATTCGCGAAGATGATCTCGAAAGGGTAATGCAGGCAGCGAAGGTAGTTGCCCTGCCCATGGATCGTGAAATAGTTGACATCATCCCCCGCGAATACATAGTCGACGGTTTTGAAGGGATAAGAGATCCGGTTGGCATGCTGGGAGTCAGACTCGAAGTTGATGCCCTTGTTGTAAGCAGCCTGATTACTTCCCTGCATAACCTTCTGCGCTGTGTTAATCGAGCCGGAATTACTATCAACGGCCTGGTTTTACAGGCGATGGCCAATTCCGAGATTTACCTTTCACCTGACGAAAGAGATCTGGGTGTATTCCTGGTCGACATCGGCAGCGGGACAACAGAGATCGCTTTTTTTCAGCATGGTAAGCTGCAGAAAATGAAAGTAGCGCCGGTCGGGGGAGATCATATTACAACCGACTTAGCCGCAGGTTTAAGAATAAACCACTTTAAGGCAGAGGAGTTAAAGAAAGAATATGGAACGGTTCTCCTTTCAACTGCTGATAGCGAACCGAAAATTGAAATTACTACCGTAGGCAGCAATGAGCTCAGGCTGGTGTCGGAAAGAGAGCTTACAGCATATATCGAGCCGAGAGTAAACGAAATATTTCAAATCATCAAAGAGGAAATGACAAAAATGGGTTGGCCTTATTTGCCGCCGGCAGGGGTCGTATTACATGGTGGGGTTTCTGCAATGAAAGGTTTTGTTGATGCTTCACGCCACTTTTTTGAAAGCGATCAAGTCAGGCTGGCGGAATTTGAAACGGTGGGCATTCAGAATCCAACATACTCGACAGTAGTCGGGCTGCTTTATTACGTGCAGCGTTATCAGCCGAGAATGTTTATTCAGGAGCGGGTTAAACAGACAAAAAAACGCGGACCCGGTCTCTGGCAGAGCTTAAAGGACTGGATTGCCGACATAATTGATTGAAAAGAGCATACCAATAACAGGAGGTGCTTTTAAATGATTGAGTTTGATATCGAAATGGAACAATACGCTTCTATCAAGGTAGTAGGAATAGGTGGAGGAGGCAGCAACGCCGTAAATAGAATGATTGCTGCCGGATTACAGGGAGTCGATTTTTGCGCTGTTAATACTGATGCACAAGCTCTTTACCTGGCCAATGCCGGTACCAAGCTCCAGATTGGCGAACAGCTAACCAAGGGGCTCGGTGCGGGTGCAAATCCCGAAATTGGCCGCAAGGCCGCCGAAGAAAGCCGTGATGATATTGAGCAAATGCTAAAAGGCGCTGACATGGTTTTTATTACAGCAGGAATGGGCGGCGGCACGGGGACAGGAGCTGCCCCGATTATTGCTGAAGTAGCTCAAAAGGTAGGAGCCCTGACTGTCGGTGTGGTTACAAAGCCCTTTTCATTTGAAGGGAGAAAACGCAAGCAGCAAGCCGAAGAAGGCGGCGTTTGCCTGAAAGATAAGGTGGACACCCTGATCACCATACCCAATGATCGTTTACTGCAGGTAGTAGAGAAAAAGACGCCGATCCTGGAAGCATTCAGGGTAGCCGATGACGTTCTCCGGCAGGGTGTGCAGGGAATTTCCGATCTGATTGCTGTTCCCGGTCTGATCAACCTCGACTTTGCCGATGTGCGCACGATCATGTCTGAAACCGGTCCCGCTTTAATGGGAGTCGGGCAGGGCAGCGGTGAAAATCGCACTATCGAGGCAGCCAAAGCGGCCACCAACAGTCCCCTGCTGGAGACCTCGATTGAAGGAGCTCTCGGCGTGTTAATTAATGTTACCGGGGGTACTGATATCAGTCTCCATGAAGTGCATGAAGCGGCTGAAATTATCGCTGAATATGCCGATCCCGAGGCCAATATTATCTTTGGAGCGGTAATTGACGAGAACTGTCAGGATCAAGTGCGGGTTACTGTTATTGCCACAGGTTTTAAAGCCCGCCAGGAGAACTTCAAGCCTAAATTGGCTGCAGTGGGTGGCAGCGCATATTCACGCGGAGAAAATATCGATGCTCCGGCCTGGTCACGCTGGCAGAAGCAGGATGACAAAATCGTAAATGAATAGTATGCTTTAGCCCTCGCGTATCATTTTAATCAGCCCGGCACTCAACTTTTAGTTGAGTGCCGGGCTATTTTAAGAAGTTTTGTTTGAGACGAAAATAAGCCTTGACGCACAATATATTGTGTTCTATAATGGCATATAATCAAGATATTGATGGGAGAGCTATCACATGAAATGCCCTTACTGTGGTGAAATGGACACCAGGGTTCTCGATTCAAGGGCGACCCAGGATTCTTCCGCAATCAGGCGCAGACGTCAATGTATCAAATGCACCGATAGATTTACAACCATGGAAAAAATTGAAGAAGAACCAATTGTCGTTGTCAAGCGTGACGGCCGCCGGGAGCTTTTTGATCCCAACAAGATTCTGAAGGGGTTAGTTCTCGCGGGGCAAAAAAGAAACATAGCTCTATCCTGCTGGGAGGAAGTTGTCGAAAGCCTGGAGCAGGAACTGCGCAGCAGCTATCCGAAGGAGGTAACTGCTGATAAAATTGGTGATATCATTTTGAAAAAATTGCGCAGTATTGATGAAGTAGCTTATGTCCGTTTTGCCTCAGTTTTTCGCCAGTTTCCAGATGTCGAAGCATTTAAGGCTGAACTGGAAGAAATGCTTCAGGATAAAAAAAACCGGGAAACAGAAACTTAACGAAGGGTCAAATCAGATTAATCTATTCTCCATAAATCGGTTTAAAGGGAATGTAAAGAGCTTGACTCAATGATTTTCCGGTTATCCGCTAGCTGGTAACCGACACCCCAAACGAGGAGGTATTTCTGTTGAATGACGGCGTAGCAGCGGCAAAAGATGAAAACAGGCAAAGGGAAAATAGCAAATTTATGGAAATAAGGAAGCGTGATGGACGTGTTGTAGCATTCGATTCCGAGAAGATAACCGATGCTATATTTAAGGCTGCCAGGGCAGTAGGAGGCAGCGATCGCGGGATCGCCGAAAACCTGACCAGGCAGGTCCTGGAAAGTCTCGGGGAAACTGTCCAAAACGGAGTTATTCCCGCGGTGGAAGAAGTTCAGGATGCAGTAGAAGTAGCCCTGATTGAAAATGGTCATGCCCGCACCGCAAAAGCATATATTCTTTACCGTGACCGTCGGACACGGATTCGCGATGGCAAATCAGAACTGATGGACGTGGTAAAAGACATCCTGATCGAGACCAGCCGTGAAAACGCCAACGTCAGCAACTCTCCTTCAGCTAAAATGCTGCAGATTGCCACTGCAGCAAGCAAACAGTATTACCTGAGCAACTTGCTTCCTGAAGAATATGCCCGGGCTCACGATGAAGGAAGCATGCATATACACGATCTGGATTACTACAGCAAAACATTAAACTGCCTTCAAATTGATCTTTCCCGTATGCTTCAGGATGGCTTTAATACCGGCTACGGGTATATCCGGCCGCCTAAACGGATTGCCTCGGCGGCAGCCCAGGCGGCCATTATCCTGCAGAGTAACCAGAATGATATGTTTGGGGGGCAGAGTTTCCCTCACTTTGACCGCAGTATGGGTGAAGTGATTCGTGGTTTGAAGACGATGCCTGAATATGAAGAAATATATCAGGCTATGGAAGGTCTGATCTATAATCTTAATACCATGCACAGCCGGGCCGGGGCCCAGGTGCCTTTTAGTTCCATTAATTTTGGAACAGATACCACCGCGGAAGGACGAATGGTCATTCGTGCTGTTCTCGAGGCATTCCGGCGCGGGCTGGGCCGCGGGGAAAGCCCGATCTTTCCGAACCTGGTTTTCAGGCTTAAAAGCGGTGTAAATTTTAATGAAGGAGATCAAAATTACGATCTTTTTAAACTGGCCATAGAAGTTGCTGCACGAAGGATGAATCCCACTTTCAGCTTCATGGACAGCACTTATAATTCACCTTATGGTGAGGAAGTATCATACATGGGCTGCCGCACTCGGGTTATTGCCAACCGCCATGGTCCGGAGATATCAGCAGGAAGGGGCAATATCGCCCCCGTAACTTTAAACCTGCCCCGTATTGCTCTTGAGTGTCGGGGCCGGCAGGATCTGTTTTTCGTTCAGCTCGACCGTATATTGCGCACCGCAGCGCGCCAGCTGCTGCACCGTTTCGAAGTATTATCCCGGTTGCGGGCCCGGGACCTGCCTTTTCTAATGGGGCAGAAGCTTTACCTGGATGCGGATAAGTTAAATCCCGGAGATTCCATACGGGATGTTATCAAACATGGCACACTGGCCATCGGTTTTATCGGTTTGGCCGAAACTCTCCATGCCCTGATCGGAAAACACCATGGTGAAGATAATGAAGCTCTTGAGCTGGGTTTAAAAATAGTCGAACATATGCGGAGAAGGACAGACAGCTATGCCGAGGAATATGATCTCAACTTTGTCCTGGTTGCTACTCCGGCCGAAGGGCTGGCCGGTCGATTTGTGGCCATGGACCAGGAGCGTTATGGAACTATACCGGGAGTAACCGACAGGGAATACTACAGCAATTCATTTCATATTCCCGTATATTATACTATGTCGCTGTTTGATAAGCTGGCTGCAGAAGGCCGGTTTCATAAACTTTGCAATGCCGGACATATCACCTACACTGAGCTGGAAGCGCCTCCCGTTCATAATCTTGAAGCAGTAGAGAGTATTATACGGGCCATGGCCGCTGCAGATGTCGGTTATGGCGGCATCAACTACCCACTTGATGAATGCCGTAACTGTTCTTACAGCGGTGTTATTAACCAGAAATGTCCCGAGTGTGAAAGTCCCGACATACGACGCATTCGTCGTATTACAGGCTACCTTTCTACTGATGAACGCTTTAATGAAGCCAAGTATAAAGAGTTAACCGACAGGCGGGTGCATTTTGCGTCCGTGGATAAAAGATGAAGATGAAGATTGCCGGCATCCAAAAAGACAGTATCGTAGATGGCCCGGGTGTACGTTTGGCCATATATGTTCAAGGTTGCTCTCATCGCTGTGCAGGTTGCCATAACCCCGAAACTCACGATCCTGCCGGTGGATATGAAATGAGCGTAGAACAGATTACGGCTATTATTGAAGACAGCAGCTGTATTGATGGAGTGACCATATCCGGTGGGGAGCCTTTTGAACAGGCTGCATCAGCGGCAGCGCTTGCAGCTGAAATAAGGAGGCGAGGGCTTGACCTGGTCCTTTACAGCGGTTATAGCTTTGAAGAACTGTTGGAAGCAAGTGTCGTTAATGCTGAAATCGGTGCGTTATTGCAGGCAGGATCACTTTTGGTGGACGGTCCATTTATTATCGCAGAACAAAATTTTAGCCTGCCGTACAGGGGTTCCTGCAACCAGCGTATTATTGATCTGACTCTTTCTATGAAAGAAGGCAGTGCCGTTGTGTCTGAGTATGGCCCTACAAGAACTTAAAAAGCATTTTTAAAGGGGAGATTCGTTTCAGGCTAAACCGTAAAGGCGAAATAGCTTTCCTGCAGACGCCCCTGTTAAACGAAAGCGGGTTGGTGGATCATGCCTTCTCTACCCGTCTGGGCGGCTGCAGCGCCGGGAAGTTTGCGACACTGAACACTGCTTATCACACCGGTGACAGGGAAAATAATGTGTTCGAAAACAGGCGTCGTTTTTTTCGCCTTTTTAATTATGATTATCGTGAAGTGGTGTCTGCCGCACAGGTTCATGGAACTGACCTGGCCGTGGTGGATCGGGACAACCGTGGTGAAGGAGCCCTTGCCGGCAGCACCCGTAAAAAATGCGATGCCCTGGTAACGACAGAAGAACGATTACCGCTAACTGCTTATTCTGCCGACTGTATGCTGATATACTTTGTTTCAAAGCAGATGCCCCTGGTTGCCCTGGCTCATGCCGGCTGGCGGGGAACACTTGGCGGGATCGGAGTAGAAGTACTCCGTTATCTGCACAATAATTTCGGCGTTGACCCGCAAGAGATGCTGGTCGCTTTAAGTCCCGCTATCTGCAGGAATTGTTACAAAGTAGACCAGGAAACGGCTGAACTGTTCGGTTCATCCGGCTGGGGTAGCCCTGCTTACCAGGAACCGGCAGCGGAAGGCGGTTTCAAGCTCGATTTAGCTGCGGTGAACAGGGAGCAGATGGCTACAAATGGTATAAAAACAGAAAACCTCAGCCTTGCCGGGTTATGTACATCCTGTAACCGGAGCCTCTTTTATTCTTATCGAAGAGACAGGGGTATTACAGGCAGAATGATTGGATTTATTGCCATTCGTGGCCAATCAGGGGGCAGTTTATCTTGAAGAATAAATCGAAAAAGAAAAAAACGGGGCTAAAAGTTTTACCCGGTAAAGGTCGGCGTTTTAGTTTTCGGAACTTTATGCAGGGGCTAATATTTTATCTACTTCTGCTTTTAGCCTTAGTTGTCATAGTCCAGGTCAGTTATCACTGGTTGGGGGATCAATTTTTGGCCTGGAGGCTGCAGGTTGTCAAAGCTGAACCGGGTGTCATGCAGCAGCAAGCCTCGGCCATTGGAACGGTAACTCGTGGCGAAGAGGTATTAACCGCTCCTGCAGGCGGAATAATTTTGGACCCTGTGGCCGCCGGGCAAAGAATTTCAGCTGGAAACGCGGTAATAACGATTGGCGTTTTGTCGAAAAGTGATATGGAGGCCCTGCGCGGCTCTGAAGAGCAGGAACCGGATGCGGAGCTATTGGAGCAGATTATTGATTACTGGGAGGAACTGTTTCCTGCCGGACAGGACGAGAAGGATAGAGCAGATTTAGAAACAGCAGATCAGGAAAGGGAAAATGACAGGCCAGGGGAAGACAAAATTGAACTTCCGGATGATATGGTATTCGAAGAATTGATAGTTATTCATAACGAGCAGGCTGGTTTCTTGTCGCATTATTTTGACGGGTGGGAGAATTACCAGGGCCCCCTTTATATTACAGAGGAAAATGCTACAGAGATCGACTTTGATGGATACTATATTGTTGAAGGTGACCTGGTGGAAGCAGGTGAGCCGATAGCAAAAATTGTCGATAACTGGTCATGGCACTTTAGCGTCGTTCTCCCTCTTCATCCGGGTCGGATCATAGCCGGTCAGGAGAAAATCGATATTGAATTTGATTTTGCGCCGCAGCAATCTGTTTCTGCCAGGCGCTGCTGTTACGAGATTGATGAAGACAAACAGGTGGTGCGAATTACTTTCATTATCGAAAAGCAGCTGCCGGGTTTCGACCAGGTGAGAAGGGCCGGGGCATCTTTACTCTATCGCCGCCGGCAAGGTATAATAGTTCCAGGGGAAGCAGTATTTGAAAAGGATAATGGCTATGGTGTATACCTGAACCAGGGTGGTCGGGTTATTTATAAACCGGTTACGATCATCGAACGGCAGGAAGAAAAAGTTATGGTGGAAGGAATTGCTCCTTACAGCCTGGTAATATCCCGCCCTGACCTGGTCGAAGAGGGGCAGCGTTTAAATTAATTGCCATCCATAATATGCTGTCGGATATGGTTAGATTAACGGAAAGGAAGGCTAATTCGTGCCGGCTGAAAATTATAAAATTTTAAAAAATAATATCAACGAAGCCGCTCTTCGTTCCGGCCGAAATCCAGATTCAATCACGCTGATTGCCGTAACTAAAACCGTAACAGTCGAAGAGGTGCGAAGAGCCGTAAATCTGGGCATAACTGATTTTGGTGAAAACAGGGTTCAGGAAGCGAAACCGAAGCTAAAACAGATGCCTGAATTAAGATGGCATTTTATAGGGCATTTGCAGTCAAATAAGGTTAAAGATGTTCTACCTCACTATATCCTGATTCATTCACTGGATCGCCTTTCCCTGGCCAAAGAGCTGCAGCGCTGTGCAGAAAAGTTCGAGAGAAGCGCAGAAGTGCTTGTTCAGGTTAATACTTCAGGCGAAGCAAGCAAGTTTGGACTGGAGCCTGAAAAGCTGCCAGGCTTTTTAGAACAAGTCAGCGGCTATAACCGCATCAGAATAAAGGGTTTAATGACCATGGCCCCATTTGTTGACGATCCCGAGGAAACACGTCCCTGTTTCAGTATGCTTCGCCGGCTGCGTGAAGAAAATATCAGGGCAGGGTTTGCGCTGCCCGAACTTTCCATGGGCATGACCAATGATTACCAGGTAGCTATAGAAGAAGGGGCGACCATGGTTCGCATCGGCAGCGCAATATTTGGTCAAATAAAACAGTAAAGCAGGTGGTTATAATCAGGCTTTTAGGAGAAGCATTACTCATATTTCTTCAGATTTATTATTTCATTATCTTTGGCAGAATAATTATGTCCTGGTTTATGGCTGGCGGAAGCGACAACCCGGCCCTGGCAGCGATATACCAGTTTGTTTACGGGGTTACAGAACCTTTTCTGGCGCCGATCCGGTCTGTTGTACCTTCGATTAAGATGGGTATGGGTTACCTGGATCTTTCCCCGATTATTTTATTGATCCTGGTCAGGATTCTGCGGGAGATAGTCTATCACAATATATACTCTTAAAAGGAGCGTGACATTTGACTAAAACAACACCCCTTTCTGAGGGGGAAAAACAGTGGCAGCAGCATTTTATGCGTAAACTGGCTGATCTGCACAAAGATAAAAAAATTTACACTTCCTTCCTTGATCCCCGCCAGCTTGAACTGGCCGAGGCGGTTTTAAAGAAAGAAACCGGACTTTCATATATTATATACGGCGGTTATCCTGAAGCGGAAAGAAATATTCTCTATATTTTTCCTGCTGAGCACCAGCCTGCGCTGCCGGCCCTGAAGGCAGTGCAGGTAAGCTGGTCCGGGGATAAAAGCGACCTGGGTCACCGTGATCTGCTTGGAGCAGTTCTGGCTTTAGGTCTTCAGAGGGATCAAGTCGGAGACATTGTCTTTACTGAAGAAAACGCTGCGGTGATAATAGTCGCTGATGACAAAGCGGAATATATATCTTCCAATCTTGATCAGGTTGGTCGGTTACCTGTACATTGTATGGTTATTGACCCCGGTCAACTGGCCCCGGCCAAAGATGACGGTAAAGATGTTAAGGGTACAGTAGCAAGCTTGCGGGTTGATGCTGTTTTATCTCTGGGTTTCGGCATCTCCAGGGCAAGAGTTGTACGCCTGGTTAAAGGCGGGGTAGTCAGGGTTAATTGGAGGCCAATTAACTCTCCGTCGATACAGTTAACAGAGGGAGATCAGGTTTCTTTAAAAGGGAGAGGACGCCTGATAATCACCTCGGTTGGAGACGAAACCCGAAAAGGTAGAATACACCTAAAATTGAAAAAATACAGCTAAACAGGCAGGAAAAGAAAGGCTACTGTCGAAGATTTCCATTAGAAGTAATATTTATTTTATACCGACAGGGAGGGCTAAAATTGAGCACTACGCCAACTGATATACAGAATAAAGAATTTGAAAGAGCCTTTCGGGGCTATGAAATTGAAGATGTGGATGATTTCCTGGATCAGATTGCAAAAGATCTGGAGCAATTAATAAGCGAAAATGCGGAGTTGAAAGAACAGGTTCTCCAACTGCAGGAAAAGAATAGAAATTATCAAAAACTAGAAGGTACAATGCACAATGCTATAGTTGTTGCCCAGGAAACTGCTGATGATGTCAAGAAAAACGCAAACCGGGAAGCCGACTTGATCAGGAAGGAAGCGGAAAGAGAAGCCAGGCAAATAGTTGAAGATGCACGCTATCGCTCCAGCAGAATTATCTCTGAGCAGGAGGAACTATTTAAACAGGCCCAGCTTTTTAAAATGCGCTTTCGTTCATTTATAGAAGCGCAATTATCCAATCTCGAGAGTGAAGATTGGCTGAATGAACGGAGAAGCGAGTCATCAACCAGGGAAATGAAACGAGAGTTTGAACCAAAAATGAATTACGATTTAAGCGAAGAAAGTAGCAAACCGGAGGAACAGTTCAAAGTAAACTTAAAGTCTGAACCGGAACCGGAACCGGAATCGGAATGGGAACCTGATTTCGATCTCGACGCTGAGGATGATTACGAATCTGATCCTGATATTTGATAGCTGAAACGAAGCAAATATTGATCTTATCTGTTTAACATGCTACAATTTACGGCAGATGCAATGAACGGGACATGAAAGCGGATGTTCAGCTTACCAAGAGAGCCGGTTTAAGGTGAGAGTCCGGTTAAGCAGACCCGCTGCAAATCACCCGCGAGCTCCCGCGCAAAATCCCCGGTCGGGGAGAGTAGACGCGGGCGGCCGGCTGCCGTTAAACGGCTTTTTTAAGTGGCTTTCAGCTCTGCTGAGCAGCCAGGAGGGTGGTACCACGGGTGTATATCTCGTCCCTTACGGGGCGAGTTTTTTCGTTTTGATTTAAGAATATAACTAATGACAGGAGAGAATGAAAATGGACTACCGGGATACACTAAATTTGCCAAAAACTGATTTTCCAATGCGTGCCAACCTGCCGAATCGCGAGCCTGAAATGCTTAAAAAGTGGGATGAAATTGATATTAACGGGCTCTCCCGGGAAAACCGTAAAGGCGCGCCACTTTATATTTTGCATGACGGACCTCCTTACGCTAACGGAGACATTCACATGGGGACCGCTCTTAACAAGGTATTGAAAGATATTATAAATAAATATAAGACAATGCGCGGATTTGATTGTCCTTATGTACCGGGCTGGGATACACATGGTTTGCCGATCGAGCACCAGATTATTAAAACTCAAAAAGTACAGCGTAAAGAAATACCTGATGTTGATTTTCGACGAATGTGTCGAGATTACGCCCTGAAATATGTCGATGTGCAGCGAAACCAGTTTAAAAGGCTTGGAGTTCGCGGCGACTGGGATAACCCCTACCTGACTCTTAGCCCCGGTTTCGAAGGGCGTCAGATCAAGGTTTTCGGAGCCATGGCTAAAAAAGGTTATATTTATAAAGGCATGCGCCCGGTTTACTGGTGTGCGAGCTGTGAAACAGCCCTGGCCGAGGCAGAAATTGAATACGGCAACAAGATATCGGAATCAATCTATGTCAAGTTTCCGGTTATTGATGACCTTGGTCTTCTTGGCGGAACTGAGAATCGCTACTGCCTGATTTGGACTACCACAGCCTGGACAATTCCCGCAAACCTGGCTATTGCTGTTCACCCGGAACTGGACTATGTTTTGGCCGATACCGGCACAGAACAGTATTTGCTGGCAGAAGGGCTGCTTGAAGAAGTATCCCGCCTGGCCGGATCTGATCAGACGTGGACGGTATTAAAAAGATTTAAAGGCGCTGAACTGGCCGGCATGCGCTGTCGCCACCCCCTTTATGATCGTGAATCTATTCTGCTTACAGGTGATCATGTTACCCTGGAGCAGGGCACAGGCTGTGTGCATATTGCTCCCGGTCACGGGCATGAAGACTTTATGATCGGCGAGGCAAACAACCTGCCCATTTTAAGTCCTTTAAACGATAGCGGTTATTTTACCGATGAGGCCGGTCAGTATTCCGGGATGTATTATGACCAGGGCGGAAAAGCGGTAACCGAAGACTTGAAAACTAAAGGAGCCTTGATCAATAAGACAGACTTTGAGCACCAGTATCCAAACTGCTGGCGCTGCAAAAAACCTGTTTTATACAGGGCGACAGAACAGTGGTTTGCCTCTGTGGAAGGTTTTCGCAAGCAAGCGTTGGAGGCAATAAATAAGGTAAACTGGACTCCCGCCTGGGGAGAAGAGCGTATTTATAACATGATTGCCGAAAGACAGGACTGGTGCATTTCCCGCCAGAGGGTCTGGGGTGTGCCGATACCCATTTTCTATTGTAACGCATGCAACACCCCGTTGATAAATGAGCAAACTATTGAAGTGGTAAGCGATCTCTTTGCCCGCGAGGGTTCTGATGCCTGGTTTATCAGGGATGCTGCTGAAATACTCCCTGCCGAAACTGTCTGCTCTGAGTGCGGCCATAATGAGTTTCGTAAAGAAAAAGATACCATGGATGTATGGTTCGATTCAGGGTCAAGCCATGACGCTGTCCTCGAAACCCGTCCGGAATTACGCTGGCCTGCAGACTTATACCTGGAAGGCAGCGATCAATATCGTGGATGGTTCCATTCTTCACTGCTTACAGCTGTAGCTTCCAGGGGCGAACCGCCTTACAGGGCTGTACTCAGTCACGGCTGGGTAGTTGATGGCGAAGGTAAAAAAATGTCGAAATCGCTTGGCAATGTAATTGCGCCGGAGCAGATCATCAAGCGTTATGGCGCCGATATCCTGCGGCTATGGGTTTCATCCGCAGACTTTACAAGTGATATTCACCTCTCTGAGAATATTCTCAAGCAGCTGATTGAAGTCTATCGCAAGATTCGCAACACCACCCGATTCCTGCTTGGCAACATCTCAGATTATAATCCTGCCGAACACAGTGTTGACTACAGTTCAATGGAAGAGATCGATCGCTGGGCTCTTCATCGTTTGAATAAGCTGGTGGAAAAGGTAACCAGGGCCTATGAAGAATATGAGTATCATCAATTTTTTCATGCTATCCATAACTTCTGTGTTGTTGATATGAGCAACTTTTACCTGGATGTGATTAAGGATCGGCTTTACTGTTCGGCGCCTGATGATCCTGCTCGTCGTTCAGCCCAGAGTGCCTTGCTCATTATTTTAGAGCATCTCGTTGTATTAATGGCGCCAATTTTAACTTTTACTGCAGAGGAGATCTGGCAGCACCTCCCGGGACAGCAAAAACAGAGCGTGCAACTTGCTGACTGGCCTGAACCGGATCCGGTCTGGGCCGAAGAAGAGCTTGGTCAACGCTGGCAGGCCATTTTAAATGTTCACGAAGAGGTAACCTGGGCCCTGGAACAGGCCCGCAAGGATAAAGTAATCGGCGGTTCACTTGAAGCTTCGGTTACAATATGGGCTGATGGGAATACATATGAACAGTTAAAGGAGTATTCCGATTACCTCTCAACACCGTTCATTGTATCTGACGCCAGGCTGGAGTGCGGACGAAGAAATGCGCCGGAAAGGGCAACAGCGGGACAAAGGGCAGATATCAGCATACTTGTTGAAAAAGCGGGAGGCCACAAATGCCCCCGCTGCTGGATATTCACTGAATCAGAAGAAGAGCTTTGTCCCCGCTGCAGCAGGGTTATGGTTGAGCTTTCAGGCTGAACTGGCAGGCAGGCTATAATTTGCCTGCCGGGCGCCAGATACTGATTTTACTTAGGGGTGACCGTTTGCGCTTATTTATTATCGCCGCTGCTGTCATATTAGCAGATCAACTGACCAAGCAGATTGTTATACGCAGCATGGACATTGGTCAATCAATAACAGTGATTAACAACTTTTTATACATCACCTATGTTCGCAACCCGGGGGCTGCTTTTGGGATGCTGCCTTACCAGACTGCTTTCTTTATTGTTATTACCGTGGTGGTTACAGCGCTGGTCATCTACTATTACAGGACCATATCCGATAACCATAAATGGCTGCGCTTTGGTCTTTCCCTGCTGCTGGGTGGGGCCATGGGCAACCTGATCGATCGAGTTAGCGGCGGTTACGTAGTTGACTTTATTAACTTTACGATCTGGCCGCCGGTATTCAATGTGGCCGATTCAGCAATAGTAATAGGCGTAGGGATCTTCCTGATTGTTTTTTGGCGGGATCCCCAATTACGAAGCTCAGGGAGTTGATTTGATGTATCCGGAAATATTAAGCATTGGTAATGTGACTATTCACTCTTACGGTTTAATGATTGCCCTCGGGATACTGGTTGCGGCAGTTGCTCTTTACAGGGAAGCCCCGCGAGAAAAGTTCGATCCCGACCTTATTCTTGAAGCAGTGATTGTCGGTGCCTTCTCCGGTCTGATTGGGGCCAGGATCCTCTACATGATTATCAACTGGAGCTATTACAGTACTCAGCCGCTATCAGCCTTTTTTACCAGATTCGAAGGGCTTTCATTTTACGGCGGTCTTTTTCTCGGAGTAATTGTTCTTTACCTGTGGAGCAGATGGCGCCGTACCGGTTTTCTTAAAGTGGTCGATATTTTGTCGCCTTATTTAGCCCTGGGTTATGCTTTTGGCCGGATCGGCTGTTTCCTTAATGGCTGCTGTTATGGACTTGTAACTGATGTCCCCTGGGCTATGCCAGCAAGCCTGGCAGACGACTTGCCGCGCCATCCGGTTCAGCTTTATGCTGCACTTGGTGCCATTATTATCTTTTTCATTCTTAAGAAAATGCGTCCACTGCGTCCTTTTGTCGGCTTTGTAACTGTTTCCCTCTTTGCCCTTTATGGGTTGCTGCGTTTTACAACTGAATTCTTTCGCCAGGAAGAGGCAGTTTTTCTGGGGTTGACTTCCGCCCAGCTTTTCAGCCTGGGCCTGATTATAGTTTCCTTACTCCTGCTGGCGGCAATTTACTATATCTTTCCCGATAGCAGAAAAGGAGAGGAACAGGCCCCGGAAACAGAAAAGAATAAAAAGCAAACCAAAAAGAAAGCCAGGAAATGATGGACGGTAATGATTACAGTAATAATGCATGTGAAGTTTTTACTGTGGGGTCACAAGACACAAACAGCAGAATCGATATCTATCTGGCTCAACATGTAAAAGGCATGTCTCGCAATCGGGTCCAGGGTCTTATTGAAGAAGGCCGGGTCACGGTAAACGAATCATTGTGTGAAGATAAAAATTATCGTTTAAAGCAGGGTGACCGGGTCAGTATCAATGTTCCACCGCCGGAACAGGTTTCGTTGGAAGCTGAAAATATAGAACTCGATATTATTTATGAAGATCAGGATCTGCTGGTGATTAATAAACCCGGAGGGATGGTTGTTCACCCTGCTCCCGGCCACAGCAGGGGCACCATGGTTAATGCCCTGCTCGGACACTGCCGTGATCTGTCAGGTATTGGCGGGGTTATAAGGCCTGGTATTGTTCACCGGCTTGATAAAGATACAACAGGGCTGCTTATTGCCGTTAAGAATGATCTTGCCTACAGCGAAATTTCCCGCCAATTAAAAGAAAGAAAGCTGCTCCGTGAATATATAGCTCTCGTTTGTGGTCAGGTCAGTCCCGTCAGCGGTCAGATAGAGGCTCCTATTGGCCGCCACCCCCGCAATCGCAAAAAAATGGCCGTGGTTGAAGGCGGCCGGGAGGCGGTTACCCGTTACAGGGTTATAAAGCTCTATAATCGCCACAGCTTATTAAAACTTAATCTCAAAACCGGACGCACTCACCAGATACGTGTGCATCTTTCCTATATAGGGTATCCTGTAGTCGGAGATCCGCTGTATGCAAAGGGAGCAAAAGGCGGCCTGCCTTCCGAGCTGGTTCCGGCCCAGCTCCTGCATGCCCGCAAAATTAAATTTAAGCACCCCCGCAGCGGTGAA
>SKZS01000048.1 GCA_007127255.1 Syntrophomonadaceae bacterium
TTTGCGTACGCACCTGTGAGGAGATCCAGGGTGACGAGTGTATTGATTTCACCTTCCGAGGCATAGAAACCAGAATCGGCGTGCTTGGTGACAAACCGATTGCTGAATCAACCTGCGTTACTTGCGGCGAATGTGTTTCCCGCTGTCCGGTCGGAGCTCTTGTTCCCCGTCATGCCGTGGAGCCGACTTATGAAGTCGACACGATCTGTCCCTTCTGCGGCTGCGGCTGCGGAGTTACAGTCGGGGCCAGGGGGGGTAAAGTGGTTAGTTCCCATGCCGTGCCCGATAGTCCGGCCAGCGGTGGCAGTCTCTGTGTTAAGGGCCGCTTCGGTTTCGGATTTGTCAACTCACCGAACCGTCTGACCACCCCGTTGATCCGCAAGGATGGTGAACTGGTCGAGGCCAGTTGGGAAGAAGCCATATCGCTCATAGCCGAGAAATTTGGCCAGTATGAAGGCGACCAGTTTGCCACCATTGCTTCGGCCAAATGTACCGTTGAAGATAACTATGTTATCCAGAAATTTACCCGCGCGGTGATGGGAACGAACAACATCGATCACTGCGCCCGTCTCTGACACGCTCCCACCGTGGCCGGTCTGGCCACAACACTGGGCAGTGGAGCGATGACCAACTCTAACGCTGAAATAGGAGACGCAGCCTGTATCATGGCGATCGGGACCAGCACCACCGAGGCGCACCCGATCATCGGCTACCAGGTTAAAAGGGCAGTGCGGCAGGGTAGCAAGCTAATTGTGGCTAACCCGCAGGAAGTGCCCCTGGTCCGCTTTGCCGATCTTTTCCTGCAGATTAAGCCGGGCAGCGACGTGGCCTTACTTATGGGCATGGCCCGGGTTATAATCGAGGAAGGACTGCATGACCAGAAATATATCGACGAGCGCTGTGAGAATTTTGACCAGTTCAAGCAGTCGCTTGATGAGTATACACCTGAATTTGTCAGTGAGATAACCGGCGTGCCCCGGGAAAAAGTTGTAGAAGCGGCGCGTATGTATGCAGAAAATGATCCTGCTTCGATTCTCTACTGCATGGGTATTACCCAGCACTCGCACGGAACCGATAACGTGCTGGCCATCAGTAACCTGTCCTTAATCACCGGCAACCTTGGCAAACCTTCCGCCGGGGTTAATCCCCTGCGTGGTCAGAACAATGTCCAGGGTGCCTGCGACATGGGTTCGCTGCCGAACGTTTTTACTGGATACCAGAAGGTGACAGATGATGCTGCCCGCCAGAAGTTCGAAAAAGCCTGGGGAGCATCATTAAGCGGTGAGCCGGGCTTGACCCACACCGAGATCTTCGATGCCGCCTATAAAGGTGACATCAAGGCTCTCTACCTGGTCGGTGAAAACCCGGTTTTGACCGAGGCTAATGCCTCCCATTCTATCGAGGCCATGGAAAAGCTGGAATTCTTCGTGGTCCAGGACATCTTTCTCAACGAAACGGCCGAAAAAGCAGACGTGGTTCTGCCGGCAACCAGCTTTGCTGAAAAGAACGGCACCTTTGTCAACACCGAGCGCCGTGTGCAGCGTGTGCGCAAGGTGATTGAACCGGTGGGCGAAGCAAGGCCGGACTGGCTAATTGTAAGTTCCATTGCCAACGAAATGGGTGCCGAAGGCTTTGCCTATAACAGTGCCAGGGATATCTTTAATGAAATGACAAGTCTCACACCCAGTTATGCCGGTATTACCTACGAACGTATTGAAGAAGAAGGGATCCAGTGGCCCTGCCCGGCAGAGGATCATCCGGGAACTCAGATCCTTCACACAGAGAAGTTCAACACCCCGTCCGGCAAAGGCAAACTGATGCCGATTTCATACCGGCCTTCTGAAGAATGCTGTGACTTCGACTTTCCGCTCATCCTGACCACCGAGCGCAGCCTCTACCAGTTCCACAGCACCATGACCCGTCATACGGAAGGTTTAGATGAACTGCATGGTGGGGAAAGGATCAGGATTAATCCTGTCGATGCTGAAAAAATGGGTATCGAAGATGGAGACCTGGTTGAAGTTAGGTCGCGGCGCGGCAAGCTGCAGGTAAAGGCGCAGATTACCAATCGCAGCCAGGAAGGGGTGGCCTCGCTTAGTTTCCATTATGCCGAGTGTCCGATCAACCAGCTGACCAGTTCAGCTCTCGATCCGGTGGCGAAAACTCCCGAAACCAAGGTATGTGCTATTCGTATTGAAAAAGCCTGAGAGAAGTTAAAGATTCAGCGGCCAGGCCTCTGAACTTTAACTGTAAACAATTTACAGGGGTGCAGCATATTGCACCCCTGTTCTATAGTTTATAAAAGGTAAGCAGAGCGAACAAAGGATTAGATGCTCATCAGGTACATAAATACAAATGGAATAAAGATGTTAATTGACAGCAGGCGGCACAAATGCAGCATCGATACCTTAAAGGGATCGCGTCCGTGCTTGATGGCCAGGGCGGTCATTACTGTAAATCCTCCCGGCGCCGCCGCTAAGAAGCTGGTCGGGAAATCCCATCCGGTCAGACGGTATATGATCCAGGCTACGGCGAAGGAAGTAGCAAACATAATTGCTGTGGCAATTAAAATAGGGATCAGGAAATCAGGATCAGCCATTGTGACAATTGTTTCTATCGAAATATTATCTGCTACAGTTATGCCGATAAAGACCAGAAGGATGTTTAAAAGGCGTGGGGAAAGTTTGCTAACCGGCAGTCCGGCAACCGAAAAAGCAGCTATGAAAATGGTCGATCCGACAAGGAGGCCGGCAGGAACGCCCAAAACTTCTAAAAGCAGCCCGCCCGTGGTAGCTACAACCAGAGTCACTAGTACCCTCAGCCAGGATGTTTTAACAGAGAAAATGAGATTACTGAGCGCTTCCTGACTAACAGCAGATCTAAGACTGTTAACAAGCAGGCTTTTATGATTTTCCGGGAAGGTGTCTTTGTCATTTTCAGCAGTTTCAGAGTTAGCAGTATTAGCTCTTTCCTGTTTCTTGACCTGTTCCATCATCCCGCGTTTTTCTTTTCCTTCTATCCATTGAAGCAGCAGCGGAAAGAGCAGAACTGTAACGAGCATCCGAATCATTTGCATGACCATAATTACAGTTACCTCTGCTCCTGACGCCAGGGCGATAACTGTTATCTCGGGCAGCCCGCCCATGCTTGCCGAAAGCATCGCTGTGTAAAGGTCCAGGACAGAATAACGGGCCAGGAAATATCCGACGACAAATACTATTGATAGCGCCCAGGTTACAATAATCACTGCTGAAACAGTCATCGGTTTTAACTCGCGCAGGGCGTCTTTGTTCAGCATTGAACCGACAAAAATGCCGATTACTATCTGTGCTGCGGGAAACAAAAAATCAGGCGAGGTTGGCAGTTCAACCTGAATGGTGCGCAGGATTCCAATTATCAAAACGGGGCCAATTAGTTCGGATGCGGGCATACGCACTCTGCTTAGCAAGAACCAGCCGATCAGCCCGAGACCAAATAAAAGTGCGATATCAATTACAATTTGCACAAACATGGCTTTATTATATCATTTAAGAACAAGTGCAAATTGTTATGAGCACTGCTGTTCAAATTACAGCCTGGTTTGAACTTTAAAAAGGGTTCGACTATTATGTCCTGAATTTGAACTTTTAACCATAAATTAATATGTTATAATATTACATGTCCGGATTATGCATGCCGGAAGGAAGGTTGAACTTTTTATAAATGTTCCCACTACGCGATACAATTACCTATCACGGCGCTATTGTGGCTACAATTGGCCTGATTGTTTTAAACGGTCTGGCCTTTTTTTACCAGTTCTCTCTTGGTGTCGATAGTTTCCCTTATCTCTTTTATGCTTACGGTTTTATTCCTCATGAGTTTTTTCTGAACCCGCTGGGAGAGTTTTGGACAATTTTCAGCAGCATGTTTGTGCACGGTTCTTTTGTCCATCTTCTGGGCAATGTCTGGTTTCTCTGGGTCTTCGGACCGGCTGTTGAGGGCAGGCTTGGTTTTATACGTTTCATGATTCTTTACCTTTCTGCAGGAATCGCCGCTGCTTTGCTGCAGGGCTTTGCTATGCCTGAGAGTACAATTCCAATGGTTGGCGCTTCAGGAGCTGTCTCCGGTGTTCTTGGCTCGTACCTGGTTCTATTTCCCAGGGCTCGAGTATTAACGATCATTCCGCCTTTTTTCTTCTTTTTCTTTTGGCTGCCCGTGCCGATATATTTAGGTTACTGGATTTTAATCCAGTTTATCTATGTGTTCATGGATGTTAGTGGCATAGCCTGGTGGGCTCATATAGGCGGATTTTTCCTCGGCCTGCTGTTGATTTTGATAATGCGTCCCAAAAGAATTTATCGTGCAGATCCCTTCTGGGAGTGCTGGCGCGATTATTGTTAGGAGGATTTATCCATGGAAATGTTTGCACAGTTTTTCTGGTTATTTTTAATCATAACGGCTCTTACTCCTTACCTGCAGCAGCAGATGCTGCGCGCCGCACGCACGCGCAAAATGGTTGAACTGGAGCGCAAGCGCGGCAGTCGGGTAATTACTCTTATCCACCGCCAGGAGGCCCTGAGTCTCCTTGGGGTGCCCCTGACCCGCTATATCAATATCGAAGATTCCGAACAGGTCTTAACGGCAATTCGCCTCACAGATAAAAATGTGCCGATTGATCTTATTCTTCATACTCCCGGCGGCCTTGTTTTAGCTTCCGAGCAGATTGCCGAAGCGCTGCTGCGTCATCCTGGCAAAGTTACTGTATTCGTACCCCACTATTCGATGTCCGGCGGTACCCTTATCGCTACAGCAGCCGACGAATTGGTGATGGACCAAAACGCTGTTTTAGGACCGCTTGACCCCCAGCTAGGCCAGTACCCGGCTGCTTCGCTGATAAAAGTGCTTGAATCAAAAGAGATGAAAGATATTGATGATCAGACCATTATCCTTGCCGATCTTGCTGTTAAGGCCTTAAAACAGGTAAAGGATACAGTAAAATGCCTGCTCAGCAAACATATGGATGAAGAGAAGGCAGAAGAAACAGCAATCAGGTTGACCCAGGGAACATGGACCCACGATTACCCGATTGATGTTGAACAGCTTGCCGATATGGGCATCAACGTCAATACAGAAATGCCCGGCGAAATATACAGCCTGATGAGCCTGTTCCCGCAGCCGCGCACTGCCCGGCCCAGCGTGGAATACAGTCCCGGGCCGGTTTACCCGTCAGGCCCGAAAGAAAGTTAGGCCTACATGAAAAAAGCACGAAAACTAAAGCTTAAGAAAAAGGCCCTGTTATTAGTAACAAGTCTGCTGGTGCTGACATATTACCTTTCAACCATACCACAGTTGCAAGTATTGCCAGTACTCAGGCAGGTGAACATATTACTAACAATGATCAACTTGGGCATCACTGATCTGGCACGGGCTATTGCAAGCCGCCTGCCTCCCCAGCTGGAATCTGTAGGCACAGTCACCGGAGACTTCTACCATTATGCCAAGCAAAACCCGGTTATAATCGAATTTATAATCCGTAAAAGTGCCCACATATTTTTCTTCTTTATGATTACCCTGGCCTTTTTCATTTTATGGAGACATTACCTGAAGCCTGCAAAGGCAGTAACCGTTTCATTTGTATGTGGAACCCTGGCAGCAATAGTTGATGAAACCATTCAGTATTTTGTTGCTGGGCGGCATGGCTCGATAATTGATGTGGCAATTGATATGGTTGGAGTTTCTTTAGCAATAATCCTCATTGCCATTGCCTTTTTGCTCATCAAGCCAATATATATCAAGTCTGACTAATAATGAATTGACTTACTACACTTCCAATTTGCTGTAAGTATCTTAAAACTACCAATTAATAATTTGATTAGTTATTAGAGAGGCATAAAATATGAAAAGAAGTTATATTGTAGGAGGTAATCACTAAATGTCTGATCAGATCGATCTGTCAAAAATGGAAAAGAAAATCATTATCCGCCAGGTTGATGAAAAAGATATCGATGAAATTGTTGAGTTAAGCAAGACTTGCTTTCCCAATATGGAACCCTGGACCAGGGCTCATTTAAAAAGCCATATCAATATTTTTCCGGAAGGTCAATTTTGTGTCGAATACGACGGTAGAATCATTGGCGCTTCTTCGAGCCTGATTATCGATTTTAACGAATACGAGGATCGGCACACCTTTGATGAAATTACAGATAGAGGTTATATAACCAATCACGATCCGGAAGGAAAGCATCTTTACGGTATTTCAATAATGGTCCATCCCGATTTCCGTCGCTTGCATATCGGTACCCGTATATATGAAAAGCGAAAAGAGCTGGCACAGCGCATGAACCTGAAAAGCTTTCTTGTCGGTGGGCGCATCCCTAACTACCATAATCACGCCCATGAGATGTCGGCATCGGAGTACGTTCAGCAGGTTATAGATCAAAAGATCTATGATCCCGTTTTAAGCTTTCAGCTTTTAAACGGCTTTAAATTAAAATGGGTTAATCCTGACTATTTGGCGGATGATAAAGCTTCGCTAAAATATGCGGTGCTTCTTGAATGGAGTAATGTTGATTACCTGCCCCGTTCGAAGCGGCTCTACCTGCGTGCTTTTCCCGTGCGGATTTGTGCTGTGCAGTATATGCTCAAGAAGATCGATACTTTTGAAGATTTTGCCAGCCAGTGCGAGTACTTTGTCGATGTTGCTGCTATCGATAATTCCGATTTTGTTCTATTTCCCGAAACGCTTACCTTTCAGCTGCTCTCTTTTCTTGGTGAAAGCGTGCCCAGTCTTCAGGTGCGTAGATTAGCTGAATACACCGAAGAGTACATTAAACTTTTCAGTATGCTGGCGGTTAAATATAATGTGAATATCATTGGCGGTTCGCACTTTGTCGAAGAAGACGAACTGCTCTATAATGTCAGCTATCTGTTTCGTCGTGACGGCACCATCGGACGGCAGTATAAACTGCATATAACTCCCGACGAAAAAACCTGGTGGGCCGTCCAACCCGGTGATGAGCTGGAAATATTCGATACCGACTGTGGCAAAATTGCTATTTTGATCTGTTACGATATTCAGTTTCCCGAACTGTCCCGTATCGCTGCTGATCGGGGCGCACGAATTATTTTTACCCCGTTTTGTACAGACGACCGTCAGGGTTACCTGCGCGTGCGCTACTGCGCCCAGGCCCGCGCTGTAGAAAACGAAATTTACACAGTTATATCAGGCACCGTCGGCAACCTTACTCATGTACCCCGTAGTGATACCATGTATGCCCAGTCGGGTATATTTTCACCATCTGATTATACATTCGCCCGCGACGGTATAGTTGGCGAATGCAGCGCTAATATCGAGACTATCGTTATGGGCGATGTAGATCTTGAAATTCTTCGCCGCCATCGCACTACCGGGACCGTGACCCAGTTAAAAGATCGGCGAAAAGACCTCTACCACATCACCGAAAACCCAGGCCAGTAGAACAGAAGGCGCAGGGGCGGGACATGTTGTTGTCATTGGTTGTCATTGGGACGGTTCTTTTGACACAGTTTTGTTAAGAATCATTACTCCTGGTTGCACTTAAGAGTTTATATTTCCGGTTTATACTGCATGGGTTGTTATTCAAGTGTGTCAAAAGAACCGTCCCAATGACAAAAAGAACCGTCCCAATGACATCCCAATGACACCAATGACAACTGACATCGTGGGGATGATTAAGAAGGGAGCTTTATAGTAATGCGAGCTCCACCTGCGGGATTGTTGCCGGCAGTAATTTTACCGCCATGTTTTTCAACTATTGCCTGGGAAATAGACAGGCCGAGGCCGCTGCCTCCGTTTTTACCTCTGTAGAAGGGCTCAAAGACTTTTTCTAATTCTGTTTCTTCAAATCCGATTCCGTCATCTGAAATCTCAATTTTTGTATTACCTTGGACTTCAAGTTTGACAGTGTTTTGAGCACAGCGCACGGCATTGCTTAAAATATTAAGCAGCAGCCGGTGGATTTTTTCCGGGTCTCCATAAAAATTATTTTCACTCTCGATGATATCAGTTTCTATGGCAACTTTTTTTTCAAGGGCAAGGCTTTGTACAGAGTGGACTGCTTCGTTGACGGTATCGGAAAGGTTAAATGATTCAAAAGAATAGTTTTCTTGCAGGGTCTCCATTTTTGACAGGTAGATGAATTCGTCTACGAGTGCTTTCATACGTTCCGATTCCCTGATAATCAGTTGCAGGCTTTGCTCTTTTTCTTCATCGGGAATAACCCTGTCTTTTAAAGCCTCTGCATAACCCTGGACTGACATCAATGGAGTTTTTAATTCGTGCGATGCATTTCTGAAAAATTCCTTTTGCGAACGGTCGTACTCAGCTAAGTGTCCTGACATTTCATTAAAAGCATCAGCTAATTCTTCAAGTTCATCGCCTGTGCTAATGTCCAATTTGCCTGCAAAACGACGCCTGGCCAGTTCGGAAGCCCTGTTTTTTAGCAGATGCAGCGGCTTAACCACGACTCTTGTTACCAGCAGCCCCGCCAGTAATGATACAAAAGTGCCTGCTCCTAAAGCCAGGGCTAAAATGCTGAGGATGCTAAAGTTCAACTGTGTAAGGAGGTCTAGCTGGGTGTAAAGTATTAGAGCAGCATTGGCCTGCTTTCCTTCTCCCCCAACAGAAACAGGATACTTAACGGCTACTAAATCGCGCTTGACCATGTTCTCACCGGATTCTTCGCCAAAGGCTAATTCTGTAAAGGCATCATTGATATTTTTTACTCCGTGCGGATATGTCTTTACATCGCTGCTGTCCATAATCAGGCCGTCCTGTCTTAAGACAACATAGTCGGCATAGGCGATACGATTAGCCAGTTTAAAGAATGCGCCGCGTATATTTCCGCTGCCCTGTATACCCCTATCGAAAGCTGAAGTTGAGAGGGTTTCAGCAACGCGGTGAAGACTTTGAACCGTGTCATTAATCAGGTACTGGCGTACTGTAAAGCTGAATGCCAGTGCTAAAACAGCAAAAGAGATAAGCAAAACTGCAAGGTAACCAATAAAAATTCTTTTAAACATTTAATTTGTACCCATAGCCCCATACCGTAGCCAGTTCGGGCAGGGCTCCTTTCATGCGGATCTTTTTGCGGATTCGTTTAACTGTATCGTCAACTGCTCTTTCCTCGCCTTCATAATTGAATCCCCAGATGTTTTCTAAGAGCTGCTGCCTGCTGAAAGGCCTGTTTGGCGAAGCAGCGAGAAAGTAGAATAGCTCGAACTCTTTGCCGGTAAATGATACATCTTCTCCGTTAACAGTGACCTTACGCTGGTCGGAATATACTGTTACGTTGTTCAGGACCAGTTGTTTGGCTGTGTTTTCTATGGGCTGAAGGCGCCTGAAGACAGTATTTACCCTCAGGACCAGTTCCCGGGGGCTAAAGGGTTTGGAAAGGTAATCGTCTGCGCCGAGTTCTAAACCTAAAACCCGATCGAACTCTTCGCCACGCGCCGATACAAAGATCACCGGCAAGTTATACTCTCCCCTGATTTTGCGACATAGGGTCAGTCCGTCGGCGCCAGGGAGCATAATATCAAGAATAAACATATCGGGTGTGCTGCTGACCAGGGCGTTTTCCAGTTCTTCTGCAGTCTTAAAAGTCCGAACCGTATAATCTTCTTTTTCAAGATAACGTCTAACCAGATCACGAATATTTTTTTCGTCGTCGACTACCCAGATAACTGCCATCGTCGATGCTCCTTTATATATTATGCCTGTAAGTATAACAAATTGAGAATAAATTAGAAGGTGCAATTATAATGCGAAGCCAAGGGTTGATTACTTTAGCCCGCCGGGAAGAGGCTTTGGATTACTGGGTCGTTTTGCTTCATGGGTTGCTATTTTTCCAAAGCCTCATCCCCGTGGACAGGGTTTATAGGTTTGTGGTCCTGCGGGCTGCTTGCTTCTATTTAAAATCCTCAGGAGCAGCGGGACTTGGTGTAAAGCGCTGCTCCTGCGGATGTTTGCCGATCAATTATCAGGTTGTGTCAGTTTTAATTGCCCGATGCTTTAAAGCCGCCGCTTTTCTTGTCCCAACCGTTGTGGCGCATTTCCCGTCCTTTAGCCTGAAAGCGGTTGGCGATCTCTTCCGGCAGGATATCGTTTAGGGCATCAACTTTTTCTTCCATCAACTCCAAACGTTCGGCATGTTTCTCTCGGAACTCTTCATACTTGCCTTCCGTCCTTAAGGTCAGCATCGTTTCGCGCAGTTTGGACATTTTTTCTCGAAAGTCATTTATAATAGTCTCAAACTTTGCCCGATCTTCATTGTCAAGCATTTCCTTGGCGCAGTCTTCATATGAAGCGGCGCTATTCCCGCCATCGAATGCGATAGCTGCAGAGGAAAAGGTTACAATCAATAAACTTGCTACAAACAATAAAAATAAGATTTTTTTCATTTTAATCTACCTCCCTTTGTAATATTTACTTACAGTTTTAGTGTAAGGGGCAAACCGTGCAATTTTATGGTAAAGATATTAAGATTTCTTAACATCTTTCCTTTTTAAAATGTTAGTCTTAATTTACTCTTCCAATCGCGCTCTCTTTTAGTTATAATAAGCAGGTAAATTACGGTAAAGAAAATAGACTTAATTAGGGAGCGAGAAATATGAATGAAATACTGCAAATAACGCTGATCGGTCTTGGGGCAGGGGTAATCGGAACCGGATCCGGAGCGATAATTGCCCTGTTTGTTAAAAACCCAAGCAGAGCTTTGCTTGGATTTATTCTTGGGTTTGCCGGTGGCATCATGCTCGCCATTGTGCTTTCTGATCTGCTGCCGGAGGCAGTGGAAGCGGGCAGTTTCTTAACAGCTTTTATCGGACTTTTGGTCGGGACCCTTTTTGTTCTTTACGCGGATTTAAAGATACCGCACTTTCACTTTTTTGAAACAACTGAAGAGTTGGCCCGCTTTATCCGCACAGGTGCAATATTAGGTCTTGGTATTGCCATGCATAATCTACCCGAGGGGATTGCCATCGGGGCCAGTTATGTAGCTTCTCCGGCGGTTGGATTTACTCTTGCAGTAACCATAGCCCTGCATAACATTCCCGAGGGCCTTGCTATGGCCTGTCCTCTTTGCGCAGGAGGTATGCGTTTGCGCTGGATATTGCTCTACACTGCCATGGCAGGCCTGCCGATGGGTTTGGGCGCTTTTGCCGGTGCCAGTCTAGGAGCTGTTTCACCTTTAGTATTGTCGCTTTCTCTCGGTTTTGCAGCCGGGGCGATGCTCTATATAATTTTCGGTGAGTTGATCCCGGGGGCTCAGAATTCCGGCAGTGGCCATTCCGGAACATTTGGTGCTGTTTTTGGAACAATTGCCGGAATTTTACTGCTGTCGATTATCTAGTAATAAATTTTTTTGTGCTATATATTTCGGTATCCAGGGAAATATTTTTTGTAATAGCAGCCCCTGGAATGTTTCCTCTGCATTACTTAAACTTTAATATATAGTAATGGGGTTTGCAGTTGATCCGGGGGGATTAAATATGCTATAATGTATACTATAATGATAGAAATAGTAGAAAATTATTAAGAAAAGAGTGATTGCTGATGTCAAGTGCGGAAGAAAAAAAAGCAAATCGTTTGATTAAAGAAAAGTCTCCTTACCTGCTGCAGCATGCCTATAACCCCGTAAACTGGTACCCCTGGGGAGAAGAGGCTTTTGAAAGGGCATTAGAAGAAGACAAGCCGATATTTCTAAGCATAGGATACTCGACCTGTCACTGGTGTCATGTCATGGAGAAAGATTCTTTTGAAGATCAGGAAGCAGCTGATCTGATCAATGAACATTTTGTTCCCATTAAGGTTGATCGGGAAGAACGTCCTGATTTAGACCAAAAATATATGTTAGCCTGTCAGGCTTTAACCGGCCAGGGAGGATGGCCTCTAACTGTTTTTCTTACTCCGGATAAAAAACCTTTTTATGCTGCGACATTCATTCCAAAAAAGGCCCGCTATGGAATGAATGGCTTGATGGAGATCCTGCCAAAGCTTAGCGAATTTTGGAAGAATGATCGTCAGAGAGTGATCAAAGCCGGGGATGAACTGGTCGCAGCTTTTAAACAGGCGGGTAAACCTGATCAAACAGTTGGCTTTGAGGAAAGTATAGATCTGCCCGGTGAAGAAATACTTGAGAAAGCTGCCGGTCATCTAAAAGCCAGCTATGATAGGGAATACGGAGGGTTTGGCAGAGCGCCGAAGTTTCCAGCCGCCCACCAGTTAATATATCTTCTGCGCCGCGCAAAAAGCAGCGGAGACGAAGAAGCCGGAAAAATGGCTGTTGACACCCTGAGGGCAATATACCGCGGAGGTATTTTCGATCAGCTGGGTTTCGGAATGCACCGTTATTCAGTTGACGAAAAGTGGCTGGTCCCCCATTTTGAAAAGATGTTATACGATCAGGCCATTACTGCCCTCGCTGCTCTTGAAGCTTACAGGTTAACCGATGATGAGGAAATGTCTGAATTTGCCCGTAAAATATTTACTTATGTCTTAAAAGACCTTGCTTCTCCCGAAGGAGCTTTTTATTCAGCTGAAGATGCTGATACTGAAGGGAAAGAAGGAATATTTTATAGCTGGCGTCCCGAAGAATTTAAAGAGGTTTTAGGGGATAAACGGGGAGCCATAGCTGCACGCTACTATGGAGTGACTGAAAGGGGCAATTTTGAGGAAGGAAGCAGTGTGCTGCATCGCAACTTCGATGACGAAACCTTTGCTGCTGCCGAGGAGCTTTCAGCAGAGCAGCTGGCAAAGTTTTTGGAAGAGGTGCGTCAAGAGCTCCTTGATGCGCGTAACCGAAGGGAGCGTCCTTTCCGTGATGATAAAATTCTGACCTCCTGGAATGGCTTGATTATTGCCGCCCTGGCCAGGGGGGCTAAAATATTAAACGAGCCTGAATATTTGACGGCGGCCGAACGTGCCGCTAACTTTGTGGCAGAGCATATGGTTTCTTCGGAAGGGATGTTGATGAGGCGCTACCGTGACGGGGAGGCAGCTATCCCGGCATTTCTTGATGATTACGCTAATCTTACCTGGGGTTACATAGAAATTTACAGGGCGGGTAACGAGCAGCGTTACTTTGAAGAAGCTGAACGTTTAACCCGTGAAATGCTAAAATTATTCAAGGCTGATAACGGCATGCTTCGTTACAGTACACATGATGACGGCCCAGAGGGTTATTCCCCTGAGGCAGAAGCTAACGATGCAGCAACCCCATCAGGCCTGTCTGTAGCGGTGATGAACCTATTACAGATGGGACGTATGCTGGGGGAAGAGAGCTTTACAAAACAGGCAGCAAAGTTGATCAAGGGCCAGAATGATAACCTGGAACGCTATCCGACAGGTTTCACCTACCTGTTAACGGCTCTTAATTATACCCTTAAGGCTGGTGAAGATCTTTCTTATTGCACTTCAGATGGTGATTGCGGCTGGGAATAACTTTTCGTACTCCGCCCCGGGGGTCTTCTACATCCCCCTCGTAACGAGGGATAATATGAATATGAAAGTGGAAAACGGTTTGGCCTGCGCAGTGCCCGATATTAGCGCCGATGTTGTAACCGTCGGGGTTGTACTTTTTATCAATATATTGTTTAACTTCAAAAATTAACCTGCTCACGTCATTGTGTTCCTCAAAAGAAGCATCAAAATAGTTAGCTACATGACGTTTGGGAATAACCAGGATATGGCCCTTGCTGACAGGACAACCATCGTAAAAGGCAAGGGCTAATTTGTTTTCAGCGATAACTGCAAGTTTTTCCTTATGGCAAAAAACACAATCGGTCATTGATAATCCTCCTGAATAAGATCATTTCTTTACTGTTTTCCTATCATAACATAAGCAAACCGCCTCTTGCACAGTTGATGGCAGGAAAACGCAGCAGCCCTGCGATGTTGCTGATGCAAATAGAGTAGAATAGGAAAAGAGCAAATTATGAAGATGGGGGAGGATCGAAGGATTATCGATTACAGGAGTAGTTTATAGCTGTAAGCATATCTTCGATAAACTGGGATCACTTTTTTAATTGGTAGGAGTAATTGATTATGTCTCGACCTGGTTGCCAACTCTTATTTGCTTTATTATCCCGGGCAGGTTTACAATACGGTTATGGTGAAATAATATATTTAATGAAAA
>SKZS01000085.1 GCA_007127255.1 Syntrophomonadaceae bacterium
AAGTAATCTGCACCTTCAGATCCGACTACAAAACGCTTCTGGCCATTTAAGATATAGTGATCGCCATCTTTTACAGCTGTGCAGGTAGCCCCAAAAAAATCTGAGCCGCCGCGCGGTTCTGTTAAAGCTTCCGCAGCAGTCAGCCGCCCTTCAATAGTCGGGCGAAGGTATTTTTCTTTTAGCATCTCTGAACCGAACTTATCGATTGCCTCACCGACAATACTGACCAGTGAGTA
Organism: Syntrophomonadaceae bacterium; assembly: GCA_007127255.1. GTDB lineage: Bacteria > Bacillota > Dethiobacteria > DTU022 > DTU022 > T3SED10-7. Next base: position 237 of record SKZS01000085.1, read on the forward strand.
GAGACAACCCAGTGATGTCCCGAGAACCCCGACTTCCTCCAGGGCAACTATTTCTGAAGTCCAGGGCATACCCCGCCCTCCGTATTTTTCCGGAAAACGCAGGCCGAGCAAACCACGGGCGGCAGCTTTCTCCAGGAACTCACGAGGGTAACGTACTTTGTCTTCGTCCATATCCCGCAGAAGCTGCTTATCAACATCTTCCTTTACGAAAGCACGCACCTCTTCTCGCAGTTTTTTTTCTTCAGTTGTCATAAGACAGTCCAGCATCCGGATCCCCTCCAAAAAGTTTATACGGGCCTTATCTTCTTAAGATAAGGATTACCCTCATAATGTTCATCACACTGTTCTAAATATTGAAAAGCTGCTTTATAATTAGCGAGCACCTCACGGGCCATATGTCCCCGCCCGGGTGGAACCAGGTCACCTGCCAGACCGTGCATGAAAGCGCCGGCAGCAGCTGCCCTATCCGAAGGTATTCCCTGGGCAATAAAGGAAGTAACAAGACCGGTAAGCAAATCACCTGAACCGGCAGTAGAAAGAGACTGGTTACCGGTGGGATTTATAAAAGCACTTCCGTCGGGAGAGGCGACAATAGTATTCGGGCCCTTAAGCATTATTATACATTCCCAGAGCCGGGTATTGTTCATCGCTACATCCAGTCGACTGCTCTGGACCTGCCCTGCTGATACTCCTGTCATGCGGGCCATCTCTCCCGGATGGGGAGTAATTACCGGCAGATACCTTGCTGAACGCAGCATATTCATTTTTTTCCCCAGGGCAGCCAGGGCTCCTGCATCTAAAATCATCGGGACTGGACTTAACTGGACCAGCTTGTTCAGAAGTACCGAGGTTACATCTCCGGTGTCAAGCCCGGGACCGATAGCAAGAGCATCGCACTGCCCGGCTTTTTCTATAATTATTTCTGCTGCTTCCGGGCTGATTATGCCTTTCTCCTCTTCGGGCAGGGGGACTATAATAACCTCCATCATTTTAGCTTCCAGCGCAGGGCAGATACTCTCGGGCACAGCTAAATACACCAACCCTGCCCCCGCTGTCAAAGCAGATTCCGCCGTCAACATCGCTGCCCCGGTCATGCCAGGCGATCCAGCTACGATCAAAACACGGCCTACACTGCCCTTATGGGCATCAACAGGCCGATCCGGCAAAATATCCCTGACAAATGAAGCGGTGACCAGGGTAACGATTTCTTCATCTAAAAGCGAATCGGGAACATTAATGTCAGCAACAATTATTTGCCCAGCCAGGCCTGCTCCCGGATGAAGGAACAAACCCAATTTAGGGCTGGCAAAAGTAACAGTCCAGTCAGCCTTAACGGCACAGCCCATAACTGCCCCGGTATCGGCATTTACACCGGAGGGAATATCTACGGACAATACAGGAGCGCTGCAATTATTCACAGCATCGATAAGTTCAGCGGTATAACCTGTTACCTCGCGATCAACCCCGATACCAAGGAGAGCATCAATAACTAAATCGGCACATTTCAGATCGTCTTGCAAACTGTCTAGATCTGCTGACCCTGATATATATTGTAAAGGGAAGGCTGATTCTTTTATATATTTTTCATTTACTGCCGCCTCAGCACGGTAACTCCCCGGTTTAGCTGCACACCACAATGATACCTTGTAGCCTGCTTTCTTTAAAAGCCGGGCGGTTACGAGACCATCACCACCGTTATTGCCATGGCCGGCCAGCACAACAACCTGGGACTTTTTCGGCATTTTTGTAAATATAAACTCGGCAACCCTGAGCCCTGCTGTCTCCATTAATACGATACCGGGCATCCCAAATACTTCAATAGTTTTCCGATCAGCCTCTTTCATTGAGTCGCGACTCAATATTTTCAAAATGCTCACCCTTCCCGAAGTATCATTCAGCATTTGATTACTTCGATATCAGTTCATTTTACTCCTTCTTGATAGAAATATTGTAAAGAAGCTTGCATTTTACCGGCACTGATGGTAATATTTTATTGCCTTAAGCAAAGAAAGGAGGTTAAAAGTTTGCCTAATATAAGATCGGCTGCAAAAAGAGCCAGACAAAACTTGAAACGTGAAGACCGCAACCGGCGGACTAAGAGTTCACTTAAAACAGCCATCCGCCGTTTCGAAGAATCCCTTACAAGCGGAGACCGTGAAGAAACCAGGGACAAATTAAATGCAGCAGTCAGCCAGATTGACAAAGCGGTATCAAAAGGGATCTTGCATAAAAATAATGCAGCCCGCAAGAAATCTTACCTGAACCGAGTGTTTCACAAGAGTGAGGCTGTATAGGTTTTAAATAAGATAAGCCCATCCAGGCGAATACAAAAACCGACCCTTGTCCGAAATAGGTGGACGGTCCGAGGTAGGTGGACGGCAGGTCGGTTTTGGTTTTATTATATAATAGAGTCATTTAGTGTGACTATGACTTTGTACAGGGCGCGTTGTTATCAATAAGCAGTTCAACCATCCAGGCCCTGGCCTGGCCGACAAAACACTGTGTACACCCATCATAACGCTGTTCGTATTCATAGCCACGCTGGTAAACTTCTAACATTATTTTTTCTTTATCGACTTTTGAACCGGTATCCATAGTCATCCCTCCCTGTCTTATTGTCTGCTCTTAAAATATATTTTTGTAACTGCTCAGGCATAAACTGCCGTGCCAAGGGGACGGCTTATCATTAACCAAGGCGTATCGGGCTGAGCAGTTACATATTTTTTATATTATACACCAATATTGGCAGCACTTTGGATGTAATCAATTCTGCTTAAAATCAGCTTAAGAGCCTCTGAAGGTTCAATGCGACCTGTTTTAATCTGCTGATCCGTCCTCTGCAGGGCCAGAAGTATATCTTCCAGGACAAACCTGTTATATAAAACTGCCTGCTCCCTCAGCTTTCGGGCAACAAAAGGATGCACTTCTAAAGCAGAAACAAACTCACTTTGGGGCAAGCCGTCTTCCATCAGGCAGCAGGTCTGTAAAAGCAGACGGTAATGACGAACAAGCATGAAAAATATTAGCAGGGGTTTTTCACGCCTTCTTAATAAAAGATCCAAGATATCGTAAGCCCGGGTTATATTACCCTCGGCCATGGCATCAGACAGTTTGAAAACATCACCCTGAATGTCTCCTGAAAAGAGGGCTTCTACAGTTTGAACGGTAATGTTTTTTTCTTCTTCACCCAGGAAAGTGCAGTACTTTTCCAGCTCATTGGAAAGATAGTGCAGGTTTTGATCTCCTGCCGCCAGCAGCTTTTCAACTGCGGGTCGTTCAATATCTTTACCGAGCTTCGAAACCCTATTCCTGATCCAGGCCGCCAGGGCTTCCCCTTTCAGGGGATTACACTCAATCACAACTCCTTTTTTATCGATAATCTTAAAAAGACGCCTGCGGCGATCTACTCTTGCAGCATGGAAAACAAGGATACTATCCGGGACACCTGAAGCGCTTTGTTTCAGATAGTTCTCCAATAGTTCGCTGTCTGATTTTTCCCTGCTTTCTTCCGACCTTTCTTCTTCAGACTGATTTTTTTCATCTGTTTTAACCGGCGGGACCAGATACGGCGGATTATCTGCAATCAGCAGGCGGCGCCTGGCAAACAAACCTGATTCGCCAAGTCTGGCCAGTAATTCTTCAAGATCGAGAGAGCCTCCTGTTATTTTTTCCTGGCCGAATTCGCACTCCTGCCCGAGAAACGCAACAGCAAGCTGGTGGGTAAGTTCTTCCTGCAGATATTTTTCTTCACCATAAAACAGGTAAACCGGGGCAAAGTTGCCCTGTTTGACCTTTTTAATAAAGACCTGGAAAGATATCATTAAATATAGCCTCTCATCCCTCTGTTTCTCTTCCAGAGACGCCTTGATTCAGGCAGAAATATCACCAGAACGGTGTATACTTCAAGACGCCCGACAACCATCATCACGATTAGAAGAAACTGCCCAGCGGGCGGAATGATCCGGTAGGTTTCTGCCGGACCTACACCTGCTAAGCCGGGACCAACGTTACCTATTGTTGCCGCTACGGCAGAAAAAGCCGTCTCAAAATCAAGTCCCATAAATGCAAGGGCAAGGGTTGCCAGGGCAGTAAGGGTAATATAAAGAAACCCAAAACCCATCACGGGGCGCAGCACATCGTCACTGACATGCTGCTGTCCCATCTTAACCGTAGATATTGCCGAAGGGTGTATAACCTGGCGAAGTTCGCGCAGGGCATATTTAAACATCAACATCCAGCGGGCCTGTTTCATGGCACCCCCCGTTGAACCGCCGCAGGCGCCAAAAAACATCATAAGCAGCAAAAAAAGCCGGGAAAAGCTGGGCCAGGCATCAAAATCAACCGTGGCATAACCCGTTGTAGTCGTAATAGAAACCACCTGGAAAGCGCTCTGGCGCAGGAAAGCAAAAAAACCTCCTGTACCAAACTCGTAGGTATTGATTGTAACAAGAATTATGCCCGCTGCAATTACCGCCAGGTAAAAACGCAGTTCAGGGTTTTTAAATATTTTTAAGTCACCCCGAATAAGGCGGAAATAGAGAGCAAAGTTGATCCCGGCAAAGAGCATAAAAAAGATAATCACGATTTCAGCCATGGGATTATTAAAGGCAGCAATACTGGCATTATAAGTTGAAAAACCACCCGTGGGCATGGTAGTCAGGGCATGACAAAGCGAATCGTAAAAGCTTAGACCGCAAAACATTAAAAGCAGCAGCTGGATTATTGTTAAAGTCACATAAATCAACCACAGGCGACGCGCAGTTTCCACAACCCGCGGCACGACTCTTTCCGCTACCGGTCCGGGAATTTCAGCTTTAAACATGGTCATGCTTCGGAAACCGAATCGGGGCAGAATGGCCAGGAATAGAACGATAATCCCCATACCACCCAACCACTGGGTAAAGCTGCGCCAGAGCAGTATCCCGCGGGGCAAAATTTCTATATCTTCAATCAGGGTAGCTCCGGTAGTGGTAAAGCCCGAGATTGATTCAAAAAATGCATGCAGGTAGTTGCCTTCAAAAACACCATAAAAATGGTAGGGCAGGGCTCCAAAGATGCCGGCGACGAACCAGGCCATTGTAACCATGGTAAAATTTTCGACTATACTAAGCTCTCTGCCTTTTGAAGGAGAAAAGAACCAGTAAAAAAAACCGCCGGTAGCGGTTGTGAATATGATTGCCAGTAAGAAAGCAATCCTATCCGGCCCCTGTTCTCCCAGGGACCACAGCATTGAAAGAAACATTGAAAAGGCTAAAAACAGGAGCAGTATACCGATCAGGTAAAATATTCGAATACTGCGCACAGGTTAACCTCCTTGCCTGCAAAATAATGCCTGTTTCTTAAACAGCAGGGCGATCAATCTTCTTCAATATGAATCAACTTATTACGTAGATATTCCCTGTCCTCTTTTCCGATTGCAGGAGCAAAATAACGATCCAGTTTGGAACTAACTTTTGGTATAGTAAATAGAACCAGGTGGTCATCGGGCAGCAATCTCGTATTGCCATTTGGAATGATAACCTCACCACTGCGTACGATAGACCCGATCAGCATGCCGCGGGGCAGGTTAGCGGAGGCAATTTTTTTGTTAGCTACCCTGGCAGATTCTGGCAGAATCATTTCAATAACCTCTGCCTTTTCATCCTGCAGAATCGAAAGGGCAACCACATCTTCTTTACGGGTTAACCTGAGTATCTGTGCCGCAGCCAACAGGCGCGGATTAATCACGCTATCGATACCTAAAGCATTGTAAACAGGAACATACTGGGGCTTCATAACCTCACAGATTATTTTTTTAACACCAAACTGTCGGGCCAGCAAAGCCGCAACAATATTATTGCGATCATCGCCTGTTGCTGCGACAACGGCATCAGCCCAGTCTGTATCTTCTTCTTTAAGTAAGGCTATTTCAGTAGCATCACCCTGGACAACCAGGGTTTTATTCAAATCACGGCATAACTCTTCACAGCGTTCTTCGCTTTTTTCAATCAGCTTAACATTAAACTGCTGTTTGCTATTTTCCAGCAGCAGGGCGAGCTGGCGGCCGATCATCCCTCCACCGAGAATACTGACCTGGTTGATCCTGGTTTTGTCATGATGCAGCATGGAACTGATATCCTTCAAAGTACGGGACTTCCCAAGCAAATATACTTTATTTCCGGGATAAACAATATCGCTGCCCCCGGGCACAATAAATTTACCCGTATGATCGCTAATACCGACAATGATTGCATCAGGGTTGAGAGGTAAATCACGCAAAGGTACTCCCGTAATATCAGCTTCAGAACCGACGACTACTCCGAGCATCATAACCTTGCCGCTGTTAAAATATTCCACTTCCGCTGCATCGGGAAAATGCAGCATCTTTGAAATTTCCATAGCTGCAACCCGTTCGGGGTTGATTACGATATCGATGCCGAGCTGTTTTGGGGTTAAAACTGATGTATCTCCGGCATAACCCGAATTGCGAATGCGGCAGACTGTGATTGGAACGTCATACTGCTTGGCCAGCATGCAGGCTATTATGTTTACTTCGTCAACCTGGGTAACAGCGATCATCATATCGGCATTTTTTATGTCAGCTTCTTCCAATACAGCAGCATTAGCCCCGTTATTTTCAATAACCATCACATCAAGCGCTTCTCTAAAGCGCCTGGCCTTGACTTCGTTCTTTTCGATGACAATAACATCCTGGGCCTTTTCTGAGAGATTGCGGGCCAGTTCATAACCGACCCCGCCGCCGCCAACAATTATAATATGCATGACCAGGATAACCTACCTTTCAGAAAAAAAAGAGACAGCGGCTACGCTGCCTCATCAGGGAGAAAAATTTAAATGCAAATCTATTTCCTGACCGACAACCTATCAGTCTCTCCTGATAAGAGAAACCAGGCTTAAGAGCCTCCACCTTACGGCAGAACTGCCCTAAACGGTCTGGTAATCTAACTTCATTATATACTATCAACCGTTTAATGACAACAATATTTTTTATTAAAGTTAGCATAATTATTTCCTGCCTTAAAGTATCTTAATCCATTAAAACAACAGTATTTTTTAACGTCCCGATACCATCTATGTCAACTTCAAAAATGTCACCCGGGTTTAATGAACCAATTCCTGCAGGGGTTCCGGTCAAGATTACATCACCCGGCAGCAGGGTCATACATCCGGATATAAACTCAATTATATCAGCCACGTTAAAATAGTGATCGGCAGTTGGCGCTTCCTGCACCAGTTTGCCGTTCAAATAGCCCCTGACCACCAGGCTTTCCGGATTTTCTATTCCGGTTTCAATAACCGGTCCCAGGGGACAGAAAGTATCAAAACTTTTAGCATAGGTCCACTGGCCTTCTTTAGGCTGCTTGTCGCGAGCGGTTATATCATTAGCAGCGGTATAACCAATTACATGGTCCAGGGCTTTTGAAGAACTGACCCGGTAAGTTCGACGGCCGATTACCACTCCCAATTCTGCTTCATAATCAACACGCCTGCTCTGGGGAGGATAAAGGATCATTTCGCCCGGCCCAATAACAGAAGTAGATGGCTTAAGAAATATAATCGGTTTCCTGGGCAGAGGATAATTCATCTCCTCGGCGTGAGAACAATAGTTTAAACCAAGACAGACAATTTTCGAAGGCAAGCAGGGAGACAGCAGTTTAACTGCTGCCGCATCAAAATGTCGCCCAGTCTCGGATAGCTGCCCGACAATCCAATCCGAACCGGGATCATTTAGTTCAAAGATCCTCTCATCTTCCAGTCGTCCAAATCGCACAACCTGTTTATCTAAAAAGCGAACCAGCTTCAAAAAAACACCCTCTTCAATTATAATCACTATATACATTTTGCCGGACGTCCATAAACAAAACCCGGCCTAAAAGACCGGGTTCAATGGCTATATCTACCAATTTTCGCAGATCACTTCAAAGTGATCCTGTGGATGGTTGCAGGAGGGGCAAAGATCTAATGCTTCCTGTCCCTCATGGACATATCCGCAGTTACGGCAAAACCACCGCTGTGATGTGTCTTTTTTGAAGACGGTGCCTTTTTCGATGTTATTCATCAGACCCAGGTAGCGTTTTTCGTGCTGCTTCTCTGCCACGGCAATGGCCTCAAAAATATCCGCTATTTCGTTGAAGCCCTCTTCGCGGGCAACCCTGGCAAAACCGGGATACATGTCAGTCCATTCGTAATTTTCACCACCAGCCGCTTCTTTCAGGTTTTCCACTGTGCTGCCGATAACACCGGCTGGAAAAGCAGCCTGAATTTCCACTTCACCGCCTTCTAAAAGTTTGAAGAGCCTCTTGGCATGCTCTTTTTCCTGGTTTGCAGTCTCTTCAAAAATTGCGGAAATCTGCACGTAACCGTCTTTTTTAGCCTGGCTGGCAAAATAAGTATAACGATTTCGAGCCTGCGATTCCCCGGCAAACGCTGTTAAAATGTTTTTTTCAGTTTTAGTTCCTTTTATACTCATAAAATAATTCTCCCATCTCTTAAATTTTTTCGGCCTTGTTTATGGATCCAGGTCACAGATATATTATTTGATAACAGAAACAAAATACCTGCTACCGGCCGCTATTTTGCTAAATTAAAATTCTATTTTAGACTGAGGCTTCCTGCAGGCAGGAGTTTGGTTTATAATAGCCAATAAGTATTCTTATTAAAAATTGCAGGGAGGAATCAATAAATGGCCGTTATGTATTATGATCAGGATGCAGATTTAAGCGTCCTGAAAGGGAAAAAAATCGCCGTGCTTGGTTACGGCAGCCAGGGTCACTCCCAGGCTCAAAATCTCAAGGACAGCGGGTTAAACGTTATTGTCGGCCTGCACAGGGAAAGCAAAAGCAGGGAACAGGTAAAAGAAGATGGCCTTGAAGTAATGACTGTAAGTGAAGCGGCAAAAGCGGCGGAGGTAATCCAAATATTAATTGGTGATAATTACCAGTCTGCCGTATATAAGGAATCGGTTCTACCTCACCTTGCTGAAGGTAAAGCACTGGTTGTATCTCACGGTTTTAATATTCTCTACAACCAGGTCGTGCCCCCTGAGAATGTCGATGTTTTTATGATCGCTCCTAAAAGCCCCGGACACCTTTTAAGAAGACTTTACCAGGAAGGGGCAGGGGTCCCTGCCTTAATGGCTGTCCATCAGGACTACACCGGCAAAGCAAAGCAGCTGGCCCTGGCCTATGCCAAGGGAATCGGCTGCACTCGCTCCGGGGTTATAGAAACATCCCTGCAGGAAGAAACAGAAACAGATCTGTTCGGAGAACAGGTAATCCTCTGCGGTGGAGTATCAGAGCTTATTAAGGCCAGCTTTGAAACCCTGGTTGATGCCGGTTATCAGCCCGAAGTAGCCTATTTCGAATGCCTGCATGAATTAAAGCTGATTGTTGATCTCATTTACGAGGGTGGGCTGGAAAGAATGCGCTATTCCGTAAGTGACACCGCAGAATATGGAGATTTAACAAGGGGCCCCAGGATCATCAATACGCAGGTCCGCAGTGAAATGAAAGAGATATTGGCTGAAATTCAAAGCGGCCAGTTCGCCCTTGAATGGATCACAGAAAACCAGGCTAACCAGCCTCAGTTTAAGGCCCTGAGAAAGATAGAAGAAAAACACCTTATAGTCGAAGTGGGGAAAAAACTGCGCAAGATGATGAAATATATAAAACCCTCATAGCTAGAGGCTTGCTGTACAGCCTAATCAATGGAAGCAGCTATATTCTTCAGCTCCTGCTTCGCAACCTGGCCTGATAAGACCAAAAGGGCCTGGTTCCGGCCACCTTTTTGCCAGGCCAGGCCTGTACGTTCATTAACCGAGAAGCGAATAAATCCATTTGCCCTTTCTATATCATGCAAAGCAACCTGCATATGGCCGCCAAGGTGCTCTGTGAAACCGAGCAAATCCTTTTCATTGATCTCTTTTTCCACCAGGAGAAGGCTAACCCCACCATTAAAATAAACAGCGCCACTATAAGCCGGCTCCCCGGCTCCCGTCAGAATAAGTGCTTCGCCCAGCCTGTAATCTCCAGGCAGGACAGAAGGCCAGTCAGGCGGTGAAAGATCCGCTTTGCCTATCGGAAACTCAGAATCTTCGGTATGCCTTAATGAATCATCAAAAACTTCGGGCTGAACAACCTCGTTTTCAACCTCAAGAACGCCAAATTCGTCAGCTGTTTCGGAAACCATATCAGTATCGGCAAGGGACAGGCCTGTCTCCAGGTTTCTAAATATACCGATTCCTCCCAAAACAACAATCAAGCAGGCAGCGGCAACTGCAGCAGCCTGGCTCCATTTAAACTGACGCCTTTTAACAGAGGATCGTTTTTTTTCAAGAGAAGAGGTAATGTTTTTCCAGGCGCGATCTTTGCCCGGGACTTCAATACAATCAACTTCCTGTTGTAAAGCTTCCCTGATTAAGTCGTCACTTATATCCATTCTTTTTTCCCCGGACATTACTACAGATCACCTCCTTTACTTGTATGACAAGCAGAATCACTATCTAGTTCCAATACTGCAGCAAGTTTTTGCCTGGCCCGAAATAGCCGCGATTTAACTGTTCCCACTCTTATATTCAACATCTCGGCAATCTCTTCAACTTTTAAATCGTGATAATACTGGAGAACCACTGCCTGGTATTGTTCGGGAGGCAAATCTCTTATCGCTTTCCTCACTCTTTCTATTTCCAAACCGCGCAGGGCTAATGCTTCGGTATCATTAGAAACAGAATCTGTGGATATTTCAGGTAATTCTTCAGTCAGTATGATTTTCTTTTCTCTCTTCAAATAGTTCCTGGCCAGGTTTGATGCTATTACTGCAAGCCAGGCTCCGAACTTTGCTCCATCCTGCAGTTGATGCAAGTTCTGAAATGCCTTGACGAAGGCATCCTGGGTGATATCTTCTGCATTCTCACGACGGCGCAGGATATTGTAGGCCACGGCATAAGTCCTTTTATAGTAGGCTTCAAAAAGAGCCCGGTGGGAATCATTGTCGTTTTTTCTAACTAACTGCCTTATTTCCTCCGGCTCCACTATACCCTTCACCACCTTTAAGTTAAACTATAGTAACTGCTCAGCCCGATACACCTTGGTTAATGACAAGCCGTGCCTATGGGGACGGTTCGAGCGTCACCGAAGCGAAGCGGAGGTCCGAAGGGCAGACGATGGAACCGTCCCCTTGGCACGGCAGTTTATGCCTGAGCAGTTACATACTATATTAAATTTCGTCAAGACAAAACGTATTCCTTTATTTAAACCTTATTGTCCCTGCGGAATATAAATTAATTTCCTGTATTCTGCCGGTTCTGTTTCCATGAACCACCGGCATCCAGCTTGCCGGGTTTAATATACTGCCTGCTTTTCTGTGGTTGTAACCCGAACCTCGCAGCCGTCAGTTTTGATAATAACCGCTCCATGATAATCATTGCGGTATATCGGCACCCCGGCTTGTTCGAGGGCATTAATTACATATGGATGAGGATGGCCGAAGGGATTAGACCCCACCTGGATAACAGCCAGGGAAGGCCTGACTGCTTCCAGGAAGGCAGGCATTACTTCCAGGTAACCACCATGATGTGGTACCAGCATTAGATCAGCCCTGATATCTACTTTCCGCCTTAACAGATCTTTTACTGCAGCATCCTCTATATCCCCGGTAAAAAGTATGCGCATCTCTCCGTACTGCAGATTAATGATAATAGAATTGTTATTTAGATCACTGCTGGTTCCCCTCAGCATGTTTTCGGGAGGACCGATCACTTCAAGCAGCAGACCGTCACCGCAGGACCAGCTCTGCCCGGCGCTGATTTCAATAATCTCTGAGCCTGTATTCTCGGCGCTTTTAAGAAGTTCCTCATAATAAAGCGACCCGCCTCCGATTGGTGAAACAAATATTTTCGCCATTGGGATCCGCCCCACCATAGGAATAAATCCACCGAAATGATCTTCGTGAGGATGGCTAATAACAGCCAGGTCGACGGCGTCAATTCCTCTATATCTTAAATAGGGCATAACTACTCTCTCTCCTACCTCACCGGGATTGCCCTGAAAGACGGGACTGCCACCGGCATCGACCATAATAACAACTCCACATGGCGCCTCGATCAGTGCGGCTGCTCCCTGTCCGACATCAATAAATGAAACTACCAGCTCTTCCTGATGTGGAAATATAATCCCGGTCCAAATTAATAATACGGCCAGCAAAAGAGCGACACCAATATAAAGGCGCGGATGAAAAAGTCTGCCGGAGATAAATTTAAATAAGACTGATTTAAGGTGTTTAACAAAAGAGCCCTGTTCATAGCCGTCATCCGGTTTATCCCACTTATAGTACAGAACCAGCACGGCTAACAACAGGCTGTAGTAAATGAAAAGAAAAGCCAACCCGGGCGGGTTTAGGGCAACATAGAAGCCGGCATTACTGCTAAATGCAGTTATATAAAGCATCATCTCCAGCAGGGGGCGGGAAGCCCACAGCAGGATCTCTCCCACAACAGGAAGAACCAAACCTGTTAAAGCGCCGGCCAGCCCCAAACCGACAACAAGGGCAATCATTGGCAGCAAAAGCAGGTTAAAGAGCAGGGCTGCCGTAGGCAGATGTTGAAAATAGTAGACGCAAAGAGGCAAAACGCCGGCCTGCGCAGCTATTGTGACCGCCAGTGGCGCCCGTAAAAAGCAGGGACAGCGGACAGCAGCTAAGAATCTCTCCAGGGGACGATAGGTATAGATAAGGGCCAGGGTCGCCGCGTAGGAAAGTTGAAAGCCAACTGTAAATAGCAGCAGGGGATTAATAAACAGGGTAGCCAGGGCGGCGAAAGCCACAGATGTGGGCAAATCATTTTCGCGATCCAGCAGTAAAGCCCCCATGGCCATAGAGACCATTACTGCGGCCCGCAATGCGGAGGGACGCATACCGGTAAGGTAAGCATAAGCAAAAACCAGGACAATGCCAATGACCAGGGGCAGGCGCCCCCGGAAGTTAAGGCGGTTCCAAAAAGCGAGGATCAAGCCGGCAACGAGACCAACATGCAGACCTGAGACAGCCATCAGGTGTCCAACACCGGCCCTTCGAAAGCTATCTTCAACTTCTGCGGGAAGGCGTTGTCTTTGCCCAAATAGAACAGCAGTTAAAAGTTCGGCGGAAGGCGACGGCAGAGTACTGCTAATCTTTTCGACCATGGAACTGCGCAAATTAACAGCCGACTCAGTCAGTTTTCCCGTTTCACCCGGGCCCAGGGAGCTGATCCGGGCCGGCGAAGGATAGATCAATGCATCGACACCCCTGCTGCGCAGGTAAAACCGGTAATCAAAACCACCCGGGTTACGCTGTCCGCGAGCTTCGATAATTGTTCCGCCCAGCCGCAATCGCTCTCCGAACCAGTAGTTTTCCTCTCCACCACCGAATATCTTTACCAGCAGGGTGCCGCTTACAAAAAAGCGTCCTTCCCTGGTTTCAACTACTTCCACTTTAAGACGATAAGAATCGTGGTCGTCAAAATAAAGCGGTTCTTCCATCACGATCCCTTCGACATATACCGGGGATCCTGCATATTTAGCAATACTGTAAGAAGGCTGCTGTATTTCATAGTAAAAAGCAGCCCCTCCTGCTGCGGCAACAAGCAGGATTAGAGCCGCCTTGTAAAAATTTAACACACTGTACCTGATACCGAAAAAAATCAGAAAAAGAAGAATCCCTGCTACCCAAAAGGCAACGGGAGACTGCTCCAACCAGGACCGGCCAATCATGATACCGGCCATGTAGGTCAGGGCAACTACTACAAGAAAACGATTTGACAGCTCATAGATTATTGAATTGCTTCGATGATGTGCAACAGTGTGTGGTCTCATTATTCACTTTTTATCTGCCGCCGGTTTTACC
>SKZS01000099.1 GCA_007127255.1 Syntrophomonadaceae bacterium
CCTTCAAGCACAGCATGGGGATCACCCTCCAGGGTACTGCGGTCCATAAAAGCACCGGGGTCACCTTCGTCAGCGTTGCAAACCACATATTTTTTATCCCCGGGACTGCTTAATCCAAATTGCCATTTCATCCCGGCAGGGAAACCGGCTCCACCGCGGCCGCGCAATCCGGAAGCTTTTACCTCGTTGACAACTTCTTCCGGAGTCATCTGCAGGGCCTTCTTGAGACCACGGTAACCACCGCGGATAATATATTCATCAATATTCTCTGGATCGATAACCCCGCAGTTACGCAGGGCCAGACGTTTCTGCTTGCTGTAAAACATAATTTTATCATGGTTGATCACCTGTTCCCCGCTAACAGGATCCTTGTAGAGCAGACGTTCAACCATATTACCTTTAACCAGGTATTCTTCAACGATTTCCGGAACATCTTCAGCCTGCACCCCACAATAAAATACATCTTCGGGGTAAACAATAAAGATGGGCCCTTTCTCACAGAAGCCGTGACAACCCGACATGATAATACGCACTTTATCTTCCAGGTTATGCTCTTTTAAAGAATTGATCAGGGCTTCCTCTACTTTGTCAGCACCCGACGAGATACAGCCCGTTCCGGCACAAATAAGGATATGTCTTTCATACACGTTGGTCTTCTCTCCTTTCAAACAATATTACCTGCCAGATATAGCATCTACTTGAATTATTAATGATCCCGGAAAGCTGAGCTGTGTGAATATTTTTCAACGATCGCTTCGCGGGCCTTCTTGCAGGGTTCACTCTCGTGACAGAGCGGACCTTCAAGGCAGCACTCTACGAAAACATCGCATCTTTTTTCTTCACTGTTAAAACATTTTTCACAGCAGTGATCGATAAACTTTTCCACTTAAGCTTCCCCTCCTTCTGAACTATCTTCACCAAACTTTTTAATTGTTTTTTCTGTTTTATCAGGATCGAGTTTACCAAAAGTTTTGTCATCAATTGTCATAACCGGCGCTAAGCCGCAGGCCCCGATACAAGCCACCTCTTCATAAGTAAACTTCATATCTTCGGTTGTTTCTCCCACCCCGACAGAAAGGACATCTTTGACCCTGTCGGCAACTTTACTGGCCCCGCGCACATGGCAGGCCGTCCCGCAGCAAAGGCGGATAATATGTTCGCCCCGGGGATGCAGGTGGAAACGAGCATAAAAAGTGGCCACCCCAAAAACCTTAGCTTCCGGCAGCCGTACAAAACGGGCTACTTCCCGAATCGCTTCTTCAGGCAGGTAGCCAAGCTCTTCCTGAACATCCTGCAGGACAGGGATCAGCTCACTTTTCTCACCCTGGTATGAAGCAAAAACAGAATTTAATTGTTCTTCCATGAAATCACTCCCTTTACCGCTTTATTCTTGTTTTCTAATCACCCAAATAGCCAAATTAGCTATTTTTTGCTGAATTAAGCCCAATTCTCTTTGTCCCTCTCAATTAAACATAAACAGACCTATTTGTATTCGATTTCTGATTAAGCGAATCCTGCCACAAAAAAGCAAAATTAACCCTTTAATCAAAAGACGCAATTGAGTGTCTAGCCAGTATAAACAGATTATTTCCCCACAACACGATACAATACCAGCAATACAGGGCAACACCAGGCAACAAGTTCAACAATTGGGGTCAGGCCTCAAAATTGAACTTATTCTATAGCCTGAGAACAATGAGACTAAAATAAGTTGCATGAATGCATGTTTAAATCCTATGGGCAAATAATTATTTTTCTATCTTAATCATGATATAATATATTGGACATAAAACTATGAGAACGAAAGAAATACTTTTGCAGAAAGAGGTAGCGATGCTAAAGCCTTTTAAAACGATGATTGTTATATTTTTAATCCTGATTATCTTCACTTCATTGCCGGCGGGATGCACTGAGGAAAAGCCTTCCCGGGATCAAACCTGGGCAGAAATAAACGGCTCTTTTATTGGAGCTCGTACCGGGGAACGGTATTTTGAAATCTATGATGGTGATAACTGGAAAAACCTTACTGTCAAGGGTGTCAACATTGGAACCTCACTACCCGGCCGCTGGTATACCGAGTTTCCGGCAGATCGCGAACTATACCGCTCCTGGTTGGAAGATATTGCCGCCATGAATGCCAACACAATTCGCCTCTACACACTGCTTGACCCGGCCTTTTACACCGTGCTGGCTGAATTTAACTCTGACCCGGCCAACGATCCTCTCTGGTTAATCCAGGAAATCTGGCCACATGACGAAGTGCCTCAGCTTAATTTGTATAATGAAGAGTACCTGGATGCTTATCGTGAAGAAATTAGATTGGTTATCGATGCCCTGCACGGCAATGCCGATATCCCCGCTCGCCCCTACCGCGCATACGGCAATTACGGGGCCGACGTATCTCCTTACATTTTAGGGATCCTGGTAGGACGGGAACTCGAACCAGAAGAAGTTGATGCAACTAACCAGGCCAACCCCGAATTGGATAGGTACGATGGAGAATATGTCCAGACAACAGCCCAGGCCACCCCAACAGAGGTATGGCTGGCAGAAATGTGCGACTATGTTTTAGAGCAAAGCCAGAAAGCTTACGAGTGGCAGTACCCTGTAGGTTTCGTCAGCTGGCCGACTCTTGACCCGCTAGACCATCTGACCGAGTATGAAACAGACGGAACACCCGGTTATAATGTACAGGAAACCGTCGATCCAAATATCTTTACCGCAGGTAAGCTAAACCGGGCAGGCTTTTTCGGAGCCTACCACATCTACCCCAATTATCCCGACTTCATGAACAATGAGCCGGCTTTTGCAGAATACCGCGACGAGATGGGAACTTTCCGCTACACTGGCTATCTCGACAAGTTCATGGCTGTTCATCCTGCCTACCCGGCTCTTGTTGCCGAATTCGGCATATCAACTTCCCTGAACACAGCCCACTTCAACCCGGATGGCCTGCACCATGGAGCCCAATCGGAAGAAGACCAGGGCATTATGGTAGTAAGGATGATGAGGGCAATTCTCGATCAGGGTTATGCCGGGGGTGTAATCTTTGAGTGGTCAGATGAATGGGCCAAGAAAACTTGGAATACAGAACCTTTCATGGTTCCCTGGGAGCGCCAGGTGCTCTGGCAAAATGCGATGTGCCCGGAGCAAAATTACGGCATCCTTGCCGTGGAACCCCTTAAGCGGCCGCTTGAAGACCTTTTGGAACTATGGCTGGAAGCCGACTCCGGCAGTGTTTATAACCCGGTAGAAGAGCGGAGCGACTTTTACGGAAAGATTAAATCCCTGGCAGCAGGAGCAGACGAAGCATACCTTTACCTGGCCCTGGAGCTGGGAAAAGATAGGACAGACGAGCCTGAAATCGCCTCTGAAAGCACGCTTTTAGATGAAAACTTTGGACTGCTAATCGGCATCGACACCGGCTCACGTGAAGCAGGTGAATTTCTTCTGCCGGTTGAAGATCTGCCTGTTTTAACAACGGGAGCCGAATTTCTGCTCCACCTGGAAAACCCTGACCAGGGAAAGCTGCTGGTTGTCTCTTCTTATAATCGAGGCCTGCTCAATTTCTATCCTCAGCCATCTCATGGTGAAGGTTTCAGCCAAATAAAGACTCTGGTCAACCGCGAACGGGAGACAGCCGATGGACGGTTTTTTCCCGCCTTATATGCCAATGAAAGCAACTTAATTTACGGCAATTTTAATCCGGATGCCGACAATTATAACTCACTGGCCCACTGGTATGCTGATGTGGAAAATGACATTCTACTTGTACGGTTACCCTGGATGCTGCTCAATGTCTCAGATCCTTCTGAAAAAATGATTATACAGGATCCCGGCCCCTACATCGATTTACCGCTGCGTGATGAACTGGAAATAGTACAAACAGAAGGTTTTATTTTCTACGCTGCAACTTATAGAATAACCGGTGACGAAACGGATATGCGTGAAAA
>SKZS01000183.1 GCA_007127255.1 Syntrophomonadaceae bacterium
AACAGGGTATAGCGGTTGCATCTTGAATAATAAATTAGCATCACTGTAGAAAGGAGTTCTTGTCATGAACCAAATTGTTAATTTGCTTAAAGAACATCGATCAGTACGCAAATTCGAAAAAAGAGATGTTGAAGATGACAAGGTTAACACAATAATTGAAGCCGCCCAATGGTCGGCTACCTCAAGCCATTACCAGGCTTATACGATTATCCGGGTAAGCGATCCTGAAATGCGATCGTCAATCGCCAGGTTGGCGGGGGGTCAAAAATGGATCGAAGAGTGCCCGCTCTTTTTAGTTTTTTGTGCAAACTTAAAGCGGAGTAAAAAATACTGGGAAGAGATCGACCCTTTAATCCTCTCCAACGCTGAAATGTTTATCACCGCTACCGTGGATACTGCTTTGGCTGCCCAGAAGGCATTTATAGCAGCCCAGTCATTGGGTTTAGGCGGGGTCTATATCGGCGGTATCCGCAATGACCTGTCGACCCTGAGTGAAATGCTTGATATTCCGGAGCTGATATACCCCGTTTTCGGTATGTGCCTGGGTTACCCGGCTGAATTTCCGGATCAGAAACCGCGCCTGCCCAAAGAAGTTATATTTAAGGAAGAGCATTATAGTGAGCAATGTGATGATGACCTGATAGAAGCATATAACCGCTCAATAAGTGCCTATTACTGTGAAAGAACGGCAGGCAAAAAAGATGATACCTGGAGCAAGCACTGCGGCAGCTCAATGATGGCCAAGACACGAGAATACCTTGGTAATTATCTTAAAGCAAGAGGGCTCGGGTTAAGGTAAAGAAATATCTTACCCCTCTCCGGATGCTCCATGTTGCTATGAGTAAACCTTCCTCGCCGCTTCGCTGGCCGCGAGGACTGCTTTGCGCAAGAAGTCCTGGGCTATATGCAGCCGGGACTGTTTAAGTGCGTAGCGCTTGGCTTTATCCGATTCCATCGGTTCGTACATATAAGTGTCCATGGTTACCTCAATCTGGATAACGTGGACGTCGTTTTTCGGGTCGTTATGGATCCTGGTGATAAAACCGCCTGAGTACGGCTCATTTTTAGCCAGGGTAAGCCCCAGGTTATATGGTTTAATGCCCTGTTTTAGCGCTTTTACAAAGGCGGATATTATCTCGGGATGGGCCGAGGTATCATCGAGTGTGCCAACAACTATATTATCTCGTTCTTCTCCTTCATCATGAACCCTCCCCAGGCCTACTGAAGTCATCGAATGACAGTCAATAACCAGGGCATAGCCCTGTTCCCGTTTAAGGTTTTCGATCAATGAACCGATAACATTATGATACAGGTCGTAATACTTAAGAATTTTTTCTTCTTGTTTTGGTTCGTACTCCTTTTGCAGGACCAGTTCGTCTTCGATGTTGTAATATTCCGTTGGCGTATTGGACAGATGCCTGGGCAGGTGTCTGCTTTCCGAGCCGTTTCTGCTGCGATTCATGTCAACAAAAAACGGGGCCAGCCGCGAGATTACCTGCAACCCTCCGACAGCTTCAAAAAGAATGTCACTGAAGAGGTCGATTTCCAGAAGTGATTTAGAGTCAATATCAAAGTGTTCTTTATATTTTGTTGGTATAAGAACACCGGCATGAGGAATAGACAGGATGAAGTCGGGGTTTTGCGGACGGAATTCAATTAAATCCCTGGTTGAAAGTAAGTACTTTTCGTCACTGAAAACGTCCAGCACTTCTACCGGTTCGGTGTATCCGTTATAAAGATAAAAGATATCATCCCATCTGGCTGCCGGCTCGGTTTTTATGACCTGGGGCCCGGGGGTAACTGCAATTTCAGAGCCTAAGATTTCCCGCTCCAGGCGATCCATAACAATAGTGCCAATTGATATGCCGTAAAGATCAAGTAATCCCCTTCCGCCGGGAAAGGCGTTTACTTCTATAACTTTACCAGACTGCAGCATGTCTACAGATATTAAGCGGCATTCCGGGAAAGCTGTTTGTGCCGCCCGGGCTATCTCTTCCTGCTTTTTGGTAAGGGTATAAGGCAGCTGTGTAGCCCCCAGGCTAAAGTTAGTTTTCCATTCGCCTGCTGCTGATTCCCGCAGCATGGGACCGATCAGTTCGCCGTCAAAAAAGGTAACAACAAGATCGCCTTTGTTTACTTCTGGGCAGTATTCCTGCAGTAGAATATGATCATATTTGCTGATATACATCTTTAAAACTTCCGGCAGCTCGGGGTCATTAAATTCTATCCGGTGCACATCATGTCCGCAGCCATAGCCAAAGCGATCCTTTAAAACAAAAAACCCGTCTCTATCAGGTAGGTTTTTTAATGCTTCCATGGCTTCATCCAGTGAATCTGCAGCAAAAGTTAGCGGTTGGGGCAGCTCAGGAACCCGCCTGGTTAATTCATATTTATCTGTGGTGGAAAGGGTTGCCTCCAGGGTCTCTATGAGAACACCGCGTTTTTCTAAGACGTTAATGATATCGAGGTTGGGAGTTTCCCGGGTTCTGATATCGTCAGCCCTGGCAAAACAGAGATCCACATCGCTTAATGCCACGGGGCGTTCATCAACCTTGCTAAGCAGGGTATAGCATTCAAGGGGGTCAATATGCCAGCTGTCCGGCAGGGCCAAAACAGATGCCTTGGCATAAGCTTCTCCTTCATAATAAAAAAGGTCCTGCATGTTGAAATGATAAAGAGTATGACCTCTTGCGGCGCAGACGCTCAAAATTTGGTTTATTCCTGAATTGTGCAGGTCTACCTCCAGGTTGCTGTAGCTAAGCCTTTCACTTTCAAATGCAACAGTAAGCAAGCGTTCATCATTATTCATTTTTTTCTCCTGCCTGATATTTAGTTGTTAAAAAGGGTTTTGCCTGTGGCTGCAACAATATTACCAGTCCAGTATTCCAACTGTCAATATTAAAAATGTCTGTATCGCAGTAACAAAAAGTAAACATCCCAAACCGTTTCTCCGGGTTTTCGGGTATTTTGCTGAAAATGCCTAAGCTGCAGGCTTTTTCGAGGATGATTAAGAAAAGACAGAACGTTTCCTTATTCTACTATCCATGCTTGGAGGTATAGAACAATTTTCGGAGAATGATAACTAAAACCTTATATGGGACGGGGGTTGATTCCTTTTAGCAAGCCGTTGTGGCATAGAAAGATACTCGTGAAAATTTGGCCGGCCAGGCACTTTTTAGCCAGGATGACCAGGTGGCCTTTTTTTGGGTGGTTGTTTAAACGGTTGCTGTTCGAAGGTGACTACCTGACTTTCTTGCCCAGTGAGCAGGCATTAGCGAAAAAAGATAAAGTGGCTCTGCCGGGAGTGGTGTTGGACCATTTCATAGAAAAAGCTTCTTTTCGCTTTGTCATGAATGCCTGTATCTGCCGCGATGCCAGTCACTGCCGCAATTACACCCGGGATATCGGTTGTTTGTTCATCGGGGAAGCAGCCCGCGGTATTAATCCCGCCCTGGGTCGAGAAGTTAGTATTGAAGAAGCTAAAGAATTTCAGCGCCGCTCGGAAAAGGCCGGCTTGATCAACCTGGTCGGTAAAAATCGCCTTGACAAAATCTGGCTGGGTGTCGAACCGTCAGAACGTCTTCTAACTGTCTGCCACTGCTGTGAGTGCTGCTGCTTGTGGAAGCTTTTAACGGTAGTTTCAAATTCAATTGCCGATATGGTGCATAAGATGGAAGGCGTTGATGTGTCAGTAAAGGAAGACTGCCGGAGCTGCGGCGAGTGTATTGAGTACTGTTTTGTAGAGGCTATCTCTATCAATAACGGCAAAACGGTAATCGATCCAGAAATGTGCCGCGGCTGCGGGCGCTGCGTTCTGAAATGTCCTCACGAGATGATCGAACTGCACTTTAATCCCAGCGATTACTTCCAAAGATGCCTTGATTTAATCAGCAGGGTCGAGGAAAAAGTCGATGTTACCTGAGTTGCCTGCTGGCGCAGCTGT
>SKZS01000116.1 GCA_007127255.1 Syntrophomonadaceae bacterium
CACGTAACTGTCTTCACCGATTAATTCTAAATCGAAGCCTGCCTCCTTTAAAAGCGGCATTAATTTGGGCATTTCATTTCTCCAGGTCACGGGCAGGTTAACGGTTAAAGGAATGGTTAGCTGCACAGATTCCCGTTCTTGTATCGCTTTTTCAGAATGCTGCAGTAAATGATAGTTGATTCTTTCATGCGCAGCATGCTGATCAATGAGCATCAAGTTATCCCCCTTTTGAACCACCAGGTAACTTTGCAGAAACTGGCCAATCAGTCGGCATCCTTCTACTTTTTTTCCGGTTCCTGCTTCAGTAAAACCTTCCGGTTTAAATGTTTTTCTGTCATACATCTCATAATTAGCTGACTGCTCTAATGATTTGCTGTCTTTTAGGTCCTGCTGGTTAGAAATGCTGTGTTCATAGACGTATTCGACCTGCGATTTTTTTTCCGGCCAACGAGGCAGCTTAATTTCGCTCTGCAGGGCCAGTTTGACTGCCCTGTAGATCAGGTTTTTAATTGTTTCCGGTTCTTTGAAACGTACTTCTATCTTGGCCGGGTGAACATTAATGTCAATATTTCTTTGCGGTACGGTTAGAAATAACACGGCCAGGGGATGGCGCTGCCCGGGTAAATAGTCACTGTATGCCCTCTCCAGTGCATTTACCATCATTTGATTTTTAATTAACCGTCCGTTTACAACCACGGTAATCCAGCGCCTGGAAGACCTGGTCAGGTAAGGGGCTGAAGTATAACCCTGCAAACTGCAGCCGCTTTCGGAATCAGCACGGTTTATTTCAAGCATAGCTCCAGCAGCTTCACCGCCATAGATAGAACCGATTACATTTAAAAGGTTCCCGTCTCCGCCCGAGTGAAAAATGTTTCTTTTACCGCTTTTGAGGGTAAAAGTTGCACCGGGATTAGCCAGGGATATTTCTGATAACAGGGCGCTTACCTTTGCCGACTCGACAGCATCAGCGCGCAAAAACTTCAGACGCCCCGGGGTATTATAAAATAGACTGCATACTTCTACTCCTGTTCCAAAAGGAGCTCCTGTTTCTGACTGTTCAATAATTTCTCCACCTTCAATAACTATAGAAACCCCTGAGCCGGCTTCCGGCGTCCTTGTTGTCATCTTTACCTTTGCTACAGCAGCAATGCTTGGCAGGGCTTCTCCCCTGAAACCCAGGCTGGTAAGGGTATCAAGGTCTTCTAAAACAGTAAGTTTGCTGGTGGCAAAACGTTTGAATGCCAGGGGCAGGGCTGAAGCAGTTATACCGTGACCATTATCAGTAACACAGATCAAGTTCTTTCCACCATTAACCAGTTCTACATCAATTTTATCTGCACCGGCATCGAGTGCATTTTCAACCAGCTCTTTAACCACTGAAGAAGGATTTTCAATAACTTCTCCTGCGGCAATTTGTTCAGCTGTATTTTTTTTGAGAATTTTTATTTCCAATATGGACCTACTCCTCATCTTCTGAAGACGGTTTGTTATCCAGAAGTTGTTTTTGCAGTTCAAAAAGTTTCTGCAATGCCTCAAGCGGAGTTGCCCTGTTCAAATCAAGCTCTTTTAACTGTTCGACTATCTCCATTTCAGCATCACAGCCCCTAACTGGTTCAGTTACCATCGGCAGCAGGGTCAGCTGTTGTTCTGCAGCTGTTGAGGCAGCCAGCTCCAACTCAGCAAGAATTGACTCGGCCCTGACAAGAACTTCAAGCGGTACGCCGGCCAGCCTGGCCACATTTATACCATAACTCTTATCCGCCCGACCCGGAATTACCTGGCGGAGGAAGATTACATCTTTACCTTTTTCTTTAACAGCCATTGTATAATTCTTAACACCCGGTAGTTCGCCTTCCAGGTTGGTCAGTTCATGATAATGGCTTGAAAACAATGTTTTTGCTTTTATCTTACGACTTATATACTCCAAAACAGAGCGGGCGATACTCATGCCGTCATATGTACTGGTTCCCCGACCAATTTCATCAAGTATAATCAGGCTTTCTGATGTTGATTCTTTTAAAATATCAGCCGTTTCCTGCATTTCAACCATAAAGGTACTGTGCCCCCTGCTTAAATCATCGCTGGCTCCAACCCGGGCGAAGACACGATCTATAATAGGAACTTCGGCTTTTTCCGCCGGGATAAAACTGCCCATTTGAGCCATAATGGAAATCAGGGCAGCGCTGCGTATATAGGTGCTTTTCCCGGCCATGTTTGGGCCGGTAATGACGAGCAGATATTGGTCCCTGTTTATTGTTATATCATTCGGAACAAATCTTTCATGAGCAAGCTGTTCGACTACCGGATGGCGAGCCTGTTTAACGTTCATATTCCCTTTTTCTGAAAATGTCGGGCGGCAGTAGCGTTGCACTTCAGCTGTTTCGGCCATACCCTGTAAACAGTCAAGGCGGGCCAGCTCAAAAGCTGCTGCCAGCAGTTCTGCAGTAAAGCCCGCCACCAGGGCGCGCAGTTCTTCAAAAAGGTGATATTCAAGGGTGGCCAGTTTATCGCGGGCACCGACAATCTGCTCTTCCATCCTGTGCAGCTCTTCCGTGGTAAAGCGTTCTGCATTAATTAGGGTTTGTTTGCGATGATAATCGGGTGGTACCAGTTCAATATTAGTTTTAGTAACTTCAATGTAGTAACCGAAGTTACGGTTATAGCCGACACGCAATGATTTAATTCCCGTACGGGCTCGTTCTTTTTGCTCGAACTCTAAAAGCAAATTGTTACCTTCGTTCGCTACGGTTTTCAGGTTATCAACTTCTTCATTATAACCGGTTTTAAACAGTCCTCCCTCTTTAAGGGAAAGAGGTGGATCTTCAACCAGCGCCTTGTCAATCCTGATAATTAGCTCGTCAAAGGTTGGTATTTTGCTGATAATATCATTTAATAAGGCAGCATTACAGTTTATAACTTCTTTTTTTACTGGTCCCAACTGGTGAAGGGTATTTTTCAAAGCAACAAGATCGCGGGCATTTACACGTTGATAGGAAAGCCTGCTGCAAAAGCGTTCCAGATCAAATATATTCTGCAGTTTTTTACGCAAATCTCTCCTCTGCAGGGGTTTTTTTTGAAGTTCTGATAGGGCTTCCAGGCGGGCTTCGATTTTATCATGATCCAGCAGAGGTTGTTCGATCCAGCGTCGCAGCAACCTTCTTCCCATTCCGGTCATGCAGCGATCAATCAGCGCCAGCAAACTGCCCTGCTTGCTGCCATCCCTGATAGACTGGGTCAGCTCAAGATTGCGGCTGGTTATGCTGTCGATAACCATATTTCGATGATTAAAGTAAAGTTCAAGTTCGTGAAAATGCTTGGCATCCGGAGGAAGCTGCTGCAGCAATTTAAGGTAAGTAAGAGCAGCAGCTGCGCACCTGGCTGCCAGGGGATACTTATCTAATCCCAATTCCTGCCAGGTATTACTGTTCCACTGCTCTACAATTAGCTCTTTAGTTTCATTGTAATCCGGTATATTTGCAAGTGTTTGAACCAGGCTGCTCTTGTTAACCTTGACCTGGCTGCGGCATTGTTGTTCGAGAACCTCGTTACTACACAATATCTCTGCAGGCTGCAGGCGGCGCAACTCATCGGCTATTATAACCCATGCTGCTTCACTCTTATTTTCGGTTACTTTAAAGTCTCCGGTTGATATATCGACAACTGCCAGGCCATAATAATTCATATGTTCGCTGATGACAATGGCCAGGTAGTTGTTGCGGCTTTCTTCAAGCATTTCCTGGTCGGTTATAGTGCCCGGTGTGAGTATACGGGTTATTTCGCGGCGAACTAAACCCCTGGCCTGCGAGGCTTGTTCTACCTGATCACAAACTACAACCTTGTAACCTTTAGCCAGTAATTTATTGAGATAGTTTTCTGCGGAATGAATTGGCACACCGGCCAGGGGTATCGGATTTTCGCTGCCCCCGTCCCGTGTGGTCAGGGCAATCTCCATTTCCTTTGCAGCCAGTTCCGCATCTTCGTAAAAAAGCTCGTAAAAATCGCCAACCTGAAACAGCAGCAGTTTATCCGGATGTTGAGCTTTAATTGATTTATATTGTTCCATCATCGGACTGGCTTTTGACAAATTTGATTCCCCGCTTTAAAATTTTTAAATGATCTGATCAGTCTTTTTATAACATTATACGTACTTGTTATCTAACTTCAACTGCAGTTCACCGATCAGGTTCCAGGTGCGGGTTTCGGTAATCTTTACCTGGACCAGTTTACCGGTCAGGTTTTCGCTGTTTTTAAAATGAACAAGCTTATTGGTCCTGGTTCTTCCTGTTAGGATTTCGGGATTACCTTTACTTTCACCTTCTACCAGCAGTTCTACAATTTGATCGGCGAGGCTTTCATTTATTTCTTTACTTATCCTGTTTTGAACATCATTTAAACGCTGCAAGCGATCTTCCTTATCTTTGCGAGTCAGGGTTTCAGTAAATCCGGCAGCAGCGGTGTTTCTCCGCGGTGAGTAGAGAAAAGAAAAGGCATTATCGAATCTGGCTTTTTCGAGTAGATCAATTGTAGCCAGGAAGTCATCCTCGCTTTCTCCCGGAAATCCGACAATAATATCGGAAGTCAGGGCTACTCCGGGAATTTCTTCCTTGATGATATTAATAAGATCCAGGTACTGCTCTCTTGTATAGCGGCGGTTCATTGCTTTAAGGATTCGGTCACTACCGGACTGAACAGGCAAATGAAAATGTTCGCAAATCTTTTCGCCATTTTTAACAGTTTCAATCAGATCGTGAGAAAGATCTTTGGGGTGTGAAGTCATGAAACGGATTCTTTCCAGACCTTCTATTTGATTTAATTCTGCCAGCAGCCCGGCAAAAGTAACCTGACCGGGCAGATCCTTTCCATAAGAATTAACATTTTGACCCAGAAGGGTAAGTTCAATAAAACCCCGGGCAACCAATTTACGAGCTTCGACAATAATATCATTAATGTTCCTGCTTCTTTCACGACCGCGCACATATGGAACTATGCAATATGAACAATAATTATTGCACCCGTATATCACCGGTAGCCAGGCCTTAAATCGGCCGCGGTGAGCAACAGGCAGCCCTTCCCGGTCGATGTAACTTTCCTCCGAATCAATAATTGTTTCTTTTCTGTTGCCGGCTTCGCTGATCAGCTCGGGCAGGCGCGGCAAAGCATGAGTTCCGAATATCAGATCCAGGTAAGGAAATCGATTTTTCAGGTATTTAGCTGCATCCTCCTGTTGTGACATACATCCGCCAACGGCAATGATCAAATTGGGTTTATTTGTCTTGAGAGAAGCAAATTTGCCAAGCAGTGAGGCAACTTTATCTTCAGGCTTTTTGCGTACAGCACAGGTATTGATGATGATCAGATCTGCTTCCTCTGGCATTGTGGTGGCAATGTAGCCCATATTTTCAACAAGGGCACAGATTACTTCGGAATCGTGTTCGTTCATCTGGCAGCCCAGGGTAATCAGATAATATTTATTAGTCACTATCATTTTTCCTGCCTTTTTTCAGCTTTTTCATTATACTGCCTATAATTAGCAAGACATTATAAGTCTATTTAATTCGCCTGAGCCAGTTAAAAAATATATCCCAAACTTCATTGATATGTTCAGAGAAGCGATGATCGGATTCTTCTATTATTGAAAGCTGTTTGGGTTCAGAAGCAGCCTGGTAAAGCAGGTGGGCATCCTCAACAGGAACGGCTTCATCTGCGGAGCCATGAATGATCAGAAGGCCTTGCAGGTCAAGCTTAGCTGCAGCTTTAAGCATGTCATGCTGTAGCAAGTCATAAAAGAAATTGGCCTTTAGGTAAATTGTTCCTTCATCTTCATGAATAGCTATTAGCCGATCAGGGAAACCGGTTATTTCTTCACCGGCGAAACTTTCAAAAAGGTCTACAAGTCTTGCTGCTGCAGCCCATGTGCACACAGCTTTTATATTCTTGTCACGGGATGCGTAGTTAATGACGGTGCTGCCGCCAAAACTTCTGCCATTTAAAACAATCTTTTTGAAACCATTTTGCCTGGACCATTTTACAACAGCTTCAAGATCATCGGTATGACTGCTGAGGGATATATCTGCAAAGCATCCATCACTTTCACCGCATCCAGAAAAATCGAATAAAATGGTACTGAAACCATTATTGACAAGCGCCTCACCCATTTCAACGGCCCGGCCTCCCCCTTCTTTAGAGCCGGTAAAACCGTGGCAAACGATTACAACCTGATCACTGTCGGTATCACACAGCAGGGCCGATAAATTAAAGCCCTTTGTATTTTTTATATTAAACTTTTTCCAGGCGGGTTTATTAATTTGATTAAACCTCGCTTTAATGGTGCATGTCAGGCGTGGTTCATTATACTTACGATCACGATGCGCAGGCAAAGCCTTATTGATCCTGCTTTTCTTTCTGGACTTGAATAGCGAAATCAGGGCACATGTATTCACATAATTTGCAGCCTGTGCATTCGTCCTTATCGATCAGCACGGGACTTCCATCTTCCCCGGGCTTTAAATTGTCCTTCGGACAAAACTCAAAACAAATGCCACAATCTTTACAGCGTTCATTGTATACCTTAAGAGAAAACTTTGCTTTGCCCATTATTTCTATCCTTCCTTTTTACAGCATAATCTCATTACCTGCTTATAATTTTTAAATTTACAACATGTGCCTGCCAATTAATTCTCTATTTGAGGTTAACAGCGCCCCGGGGGCAGAATTCACGGCAGCAATAACAGCGAATGCATGATTTAAGATCAATATCGGGAATACCGTCTTCTATAATGATAATTTGTGCCGGACAGTCTTCTGCACATTTTCCGCAGCTGTTACAGGCCTGTTCGTCAATAAAAGGATAAGGCCGTCTTCTTTCCAACCATCCCCGCAGCCAGGCCTGGGGAAAACTGGCAATCAGTCTTCCGATTTTGCCTCCGGAAGCAGTTCCCTTATCAAATGTATCTATACGGCTTTCGTTAAGGCTTTGCCCCTCTATTCGTATATCAGGAAGATTAACCCCGGACAGGGATTTTTCCCTGGCTGCAGTCAGGGTGGTAACCTGATCCTGTCTAAAACCGGTTAACTCAGCTGCAACCCGATCGAGCGCAACAGCATTAGGAGATGCCATCAGTAAGCCTGTATTTCTTGGTTTTCCTTTGCGAGGCCCTATTCCTTCCAGGGCAATAATCGCATCAATAATTGATAATGCCGGCTTAACAGCAAGGTACACGTCGATCAGCATCCTGGAAAAATCATGGGGCAAAGGGTATTCATAGTGCATCCGTGCCTTTTTTTTACCGACAATACAGCCAAAAGTATTTTTAACTGCTGCTGTCAAACCGGTAAGCGGATGGGTCTTCAGCTTTGCCACGTTTATTACTACATCCATTTCATCCAGCACTGCAGCCAACTGTAACTCACTGGTTTTTCTATTACCATAATATTCTTTTCTCGTATAATGGTCAAATGTAATTAATTCTGAATTTGTTTCTTTAGCTGCATGATGCATTCCTGTCATTCTGTAAACCAATTCATAATCGTCACTGCCAGGACTGTCACCGATAAAAACCTTTCCACCGGCGGACTGTACAAGCTCAGCCAGAACCCTGATTACATTAGGGTGAGTAGTAACAACTTCCTCCGGTTTAGCGGCAGCAAGCAGGTTCGGCTTAAGCAGTACTTTTTGATGCGGCCTGACAAAATAATTTATACCTCCCCATGGTTCCAGCAGTTCTTCAAATTTCAACCTGATAGTATCCTGATGGTAACTTTTACATCCGGCTATCGAAACCAGATTATTTTCATTTTCCTGCATCCGAAGTCCTCTTTATCCAATCCCACAATATGTTAACATGAGGAAAAGATCCTTTCTTTACCCTGATAACCAGGAAATATATAACCAACAACAGAACTGCTAAAGCCAGTATAAACAGCCAGGGTGAGATATCAAGAGCAGCTATAAAAATATTAATGGCCGCACTCATTGTTCCGGTCAGCACAATGCTTGACCCGATATAAATAAAACTAAATAGCGCACCGCCCAGGAAAGTATAACCGACGAAGAAGAAAAAATTCATGTGCATAGCCCCTGCTGGAAAAGAACCAAAAGTGCGGGTAAATCCCCACAACTGGGCCATAAAAATAGAAAAATTGCCGTATTTTCCGATCATGCTCATAATTTTTGAACCTTCACGCGGTTGTTCGGCATCATCATTATAATGATGATGCCGATGAAGTATACCTGATCTAAAGGCTGTGCCGGCCATACTTCCCAGCAAACCGACTACATAACTAAAGATACTGCCCAGGGTGATCCCTATTGTCGATGCAAGCAAAAGTGTCCAGAACGAAACTGACCCTCTTAAGATCATAGTGCCGGCAGTAATGAGTACTATTACCGAAACGAAAGGAAGACCTGCGCTTTCAGCAAACATGGCGGCAGCGATCCCGAAAGGACCATAGCGGGCTATTAACATTTCCAGGATATCAAAAACCGGTTCGAGCGTTTCTATCTGCTCAATCTGTTCTAAAGAATCGCTATGATTCAAGTCCTATTTCACCACCCGATCAGTAAGTAAAGCATACATTCCCCATACCCCGGCTTCGGGTTCAAGCTGGGCCGGAAATACTTTTAAAGGGGTAATTTCCACAGAGGGCTTGATTGCCTCTTCTTTTATCCTGGTGGCAACTTTTTTCAGGTAATTGCTCCTTCCACCGGCTACTCCGCCGCCGACCACCAGGCAGGAGGGGTTGAATAAATTAACCAGGTTGGCTAAACCACTGCCGGTGCTCTCGATAGCCCGATCAATAATGCTTTGGGCGATAGTATTTCCTGCTTCAGCCTGTTCAAATACCCAGGACGTAGTGATTTTACCCCCCTCAACCTCAGTTTCGTCCCATAATACCCCGGCACTGCGGGCGATGGCGCTGCCCGAAGCCCAGATTTCAAGGCAGTCATACCCACCGCATTTACAGGTTCGTCCTTCACCAAAAGGTTTTGTATGTCCTATTTCTCCTGCAAAGCCACTGTAACCCCTGTAAAGCCGTCCGTTTAAAAATAAACCTCCCCCTATACCGGTACTGATTGTCACATAGATGACATCATAATGCCCTTTTGCCGCACCATAAACTGCCTCCCCGACTACAGCCGCATTGGCATCGTTTTCAATGAAGACGGAACATTTAAATGCCTTTTTCAGCATATCGCCAAACGGAACCGGGCTGTTCCAGTGTAGATTTGGAGACTGGTAAACCAACCCGCTTTTATGATATAAAAAACCGGCAATACATACACCGATTCCCTTTGGTTTACTGTCAGAATTAATCCCGTATTCTACATTGCCTTTTCTCAATAGAGTACTTATCGTCTGAATAATTTCCGAAGGTTCTTCAGGTTTTGGTGTAGCTGTTTTATTTCTGTACACTACATTGCCGCTTTCGTCAATCAGCAGGAGTAAAATCTTACTCCCGCCAATATCAACAACACAGTAAATCTGATTGTTCATTATATGTTACCCCTTGTTATTTCCGGAGTCTTCTATTGAAGCGGCAATCTTTTTCTCATAAAGATAATCTTCATAAATATACATTAACTCTTTATCAAAAAGGGTTCGCTTTAAATCAACGGTAACCGACCGTACTGATTCCAGCAAATCTGCAGCTTCTTCATCGGAAAGATCTATGCCGTACTCGACGAATTTCATCTTAATTGCTTTTGAACCCGAATGTTTACCGATAACAATCTGTCTTTCAAGTCCTACCTCTTCAGGTTTAAATATTTCGTATGTCTCCGGATGTTTGAGGACCCCGTCAGCATGAATGCCGGATTCGTGAGCAAAAGTGTTGGTCCCGACAATGGGCTTGGCAGGATACAGCTGCCGTCCCGACGCCCTGGCAACATATTCGCAAAGGTTGCGGAAATCCCTGGTTTGCATGCCCAGGTTTACACCGAATAAATGCTTAAGGGCCATTGCTACTTCTTCCAGGGCGGCATTGCCCGCCCTCTCACCCAGGCCGTTTATGGTAACACCGATAAACTTCGCTCCTGCCTGCAAACCGGCCAGCGCATTGGCTGTAGCCATTCCAAAATCATTATGTGTATGCATTTCGATATCCATCCCGGTTTTTTCAATCAGTTCGGTAATCAATTTATGGGTTTTAAAAGGTTCGAGGACGCCAATTGTATCACAAAATCTCAATCTATCAGCACCTGCTGCCCTGGCCTCGTTGGCAAACTGAACAAGGAAGTCCATATCGGTGCGTGAAGCATCTTCCGCATTGACCGAAATATAGAAACCCTGTTCCCTGGCATATTTTACTGCCTTCGTCATATTTTCGAGGACCCATTCCCTGGTTGTTTTCAGTTTATGATTTATATGTATGTCTGATGTGGATATCGATATTGCTACAGCATCTACACCACAATCAATCGAGTGCTTTATGTCTTCAATGTTTGCCCGGTTCCATGCCATAATACTGGCTTGCAGTTTATAGGAAACCATTTCTTTAATAACTTCTTTTTCATCTCCGCCCATTACCGGTATACCCGCTTCAATCTGGTGTACTCCGAGGTTGTCCAGCATCCTGGCGATACGCAGCTTTTCCCTGTTTGAAAATACAACCCCGGCGGTCTGTTCACCATCACGCAGGGTTGTATCTACCAGCATGGGCAGCTTATTAGCCAGTGCATCCATAAAACGCTTCATTTTAATATCTCCTTTGGTGATATAAACTGCTGTCCTTATCCCAGGCGTAATTCTTCAGAACGTTTTGTCGCTTCCCTCACTGCCTTGATCAGACAGCTTCTAAAACCTTCTTCTTCAAGAGTGAGTAAAGCTGAACTGGTAGTTCCCGCCGGGGATGTTACAATATTTCTTAATTCTGCCGGATGCTGCGCATTTGAATCCAGCATCTTTGCAGCGCCGATCACATTTTGAATAACCAGCTTCGAAGCAGCATCTCTCCTGATACCGACCGATACACCTGCATCAATCATGGTTTCTATAAACAGGTAAACATAAGCAGGACCGGTTCCGCTCAGGCCTGTAGCGGCGTCCATCAGGTTTTCCGGTAGTCGCATTGTTAACCCCAGTGGTTTAAGCATACGTTCCACTACCTGTCTTTCTTCGTCGGTTACACTTTCTCCGGTACTGATTACTATCGCTCCTTCGCCAATCAGGCACGGTGTATTCGGCATTAAACGAATCACCTTGGTGCCTGGATACAGGCAGCTTTCGATATAGCTGATTGTAATGCCTGCAGCAACTGATACATAAATTTGGTCCGGCTGGATTAAGGGTTTAACTGCATAGAGAAGCCCTTCAGTGTCCTGCGGTTTTACGGCAATAAAAACATGCTTGCAAAGGGGAATGAAATCATCAAGGCCCGGGGCGGTATTAGCTTTAACTTCTGAAGCCAGTATATTTTTTCGCTCTTCGTTTAAATCATAAAGATAGACCGTATTCGGGTCAACTCCTCCCCGGCCAATCATCCCTCTTGCCAGGGCTGAACCCATAGCGCCGCAGCCTATTAAACCGATATTTTGTTTAACCATACACATTTCCCCCTTAAATATCTTAGGAAATATTCTATCTGAATCATGCTTTGAATGCAAGTTTAGAATCAACTTAAAAATTTTGTAACTGCTCAGCCCGATACGCCTTGGTTAATGATAAGCCGTGCCTGTGGGGACGGTTCGAGCGTCACCGAAGCGAAGCGGAGGTCCGAAGGGCAGACGATGGAACCGTCCCCTGGCACGGCAGTTTATGCCTTAGCAGTTACAAAATTTTTAAAAAAGAAAAGCTGCACCTGCCAGTGCAGTTTTTAAGCCCGGGCATTAAGCTAATTATGCACAGTGTCATAGGTATGATTTAAGAAGAACTACTTTAGAGTTTCTGTTTTAGATTCAAAAAGGTCGCGGTCATAGCGAAAACAGTTCCGGGCTTCTGCAGAAAGGCATGATTCACCGGCTGCTATCATTGAAGTTATGTTCCTACCCACTCCCGGACCCAGCATCAAACCCTGGCCGCACATGCCCACGGCCAGGATTAAACCCTGCAGCCCGGATGCATAGTCTATAATTGGCACACCATCGGGAGTCATCGGGTAACAGCCGCGCCAGATACGGCGGATAAGCAAGTTTTTAAAACTGGGTATTAGTGAGATCATTCTTCCGGCCAAAACAGGCAAAAATTCTGACAGCGATTCACGATCAGTGCCGATAAATAATTCTTTTGGAGTATAACAAAATATTATTTGACCTTCTTTATTTTGACCGAAATAGAAGTTGGCAGTCTTTCCTTCCGGCCCCGGCCTCAGATCTACGACCAGGGGGTCAAGAAAATGTTCAATCGGAGCTGAGATACCTGCTTCATGAGCGTCAGGGGTTACTGGAATTTCAATACCCAAAAGCGGCCCATGTTCTGCAGCATCTGAACCGGCGGCAAGCACAACCCACTCTGCGTTATAGCTGTCTTTATCTGTTTTTACACCGGTGATCCTGTCAGCTTCGCGCAGGTACCCGGTAACTGTTTCATTAAAGTGATATTCTGCTCCGTGCTTTTCTGCCTGCCTTTGAAAAGCAATTGGTGCCAGTATTGATGAAACCTGCCCGTCATCAGGCGAGTAAGTTCCACCCAGCAGGCCATCGCGATTTACGCCGGGAATTAATTCCCCGATATCTTCCGGGCCAACCCAGTCAATTTTCATGCCGCAAGTTTTCTGATATGGAATTAAATTTCTTAAGGTGTTTTCTGTTTCGCTGTCATAAACGGGAAAACAGTAGCCTCCGGGTTTCCAGCCAATATCAAACCCGTATTTTTCTTTCCAGGTGGAAAATATTTCGATGCTGAAAAGACAGGTAGATATTTTACCGGGATCGGAATGAGTTGCTCTCACTCCTCCGATTGCCGTTTTATTTTCACCCTGACCAGCAGAAGCACGTTTATCAATAACCAGGACCTTTAAACCGGCTTCAGCCAGCTGACAGGCAGTAGGATTGCCAACGCTTCCGCAACCGACAACTATAACATCATAATTATTATTATTATTGGCCGACATTGTCTACCTCCTCCTTCTCCTCCATTTTTACATGGTCGGAACTGTTTCCGGCAATAAAATCTCCCAGGTGCACTTCGGCAACCAGGGGCCGGTGAGTAGGCATGGTAATTTCTGACAACGGAATGCCCTCTTCACGATAGAGGCGCAGAATTAAGTCATTGCAGGTTTTACCGTTACATCCACCCAGGCCGGCGCGAACAGCAGCTTTAAGCTGGTTCATATCACGGATTCCTGCTCTAATCGCTTCTGCAATTTCACTCTTTCTGACTCTTTCGCAGCGGCAGATAATCGGATCCTCTTCTTCAGAGAGGGATATTTCAAGAGGCTGCCCTGTTTCAATTTCCCTGATCATAAAACCGGCAACCTTTAATTTATCTTCATCAGGCACTTCCAGGAGCAGCAACCTCCTGCTATTTTGTGATTCTCTGTCCTTGTAGGCGATAACCTTACCCTTTCCGATGGCATTACCTTCCATATCGGTAGTAGTCACTTCTTTGCCGAGAGGAATAATATCATTAACAAACTCGTAAGGCATTACCAGCAAGGCTTTTTCCTGTTCAGGGTCATAATCATTGACAACCAGGGTGATAGCCAAACCGGGGCAGGCCAGAACACATTGGCCGCATCCGATACAGTCTTTACTATATTCCGGGAGCGACAGGATAGATTCCGCCATGGTGATACAGTTATTTGGACAGGCTTCGATACAGGGATTACAGGGTATTTCCTGCATGCAGCGAATCAACGGATAAACTGCTGCACTGGTATCTTCAGGTTGAAACGGTTTGCTTTCAGCTGCATGATGTTTTAAGGTATCGCCAAATGCTTCCCAGTCACTGGGCACGGGCAGGTCAATACCCATCCCCTGTGCTATTCTGCGGCCAACAATTTTCCC
>SKZS01000134.1 GCA_007127255.1 Syntrophomonadaceae bacterium
GACTGCATTTATACACACCCCTTCTTTAAAATCAGGTATATAGTTCTTCGAATATTTTACGCAGTACCGGGCTTTCGCGCATGATATTCAGTGAGATTGCGGCATGGTCTCTTGTATACCCGTTGCCGATTATCATATTAACATCTTTTCCAACTCCTTCAGCTCCAAGCGCAGCAGAAGTAAAGCTGGTCGCCATACTGAAATAGTAAACAATTCCCCCATCACGGGTTGCAAGTATTGAAGACAGCTCTGTATTCTGGATATTAACACAGTTGATCGTAACATCGGCAAGAGCGCCACCGGTTGCATCCTCTACTTTCCTCATAACATCTAAGGCATCAGCAGCATCGGCCATCAGAACAGCATCACATAACCCGGTTGATTCAGCACGCTTCTTACTTGCTTCGCGTGGAGCAATGCCGATAACCTGGCCGGTTACCCCTGCCCTTTTCCTCGCTTCATGCAGGCAAAGTAAACCTGACTTGCCTCCTGCGCCAATTATAACAACCTTATCACCGGGCTTCACCAGTTTGGCAGTCTGGGCTGCAGCGCCTGCTACATCGAGCACAGCCAGGGAGAGAGTCTGAGGCAGGTCTTCAGGTAAAACCGCATAAATACCGCTTTCAAAAAGAACAGCTTTGCCGTCAATCTCAACCTGGTCAATATCTTTATGGATTTTTTTAATTTTATCAATGCGCAGCGGGGTTAAAGATAAGGAAACCAGGGTAGCCAGCCTCTGACCAACAGCAAGGTCCCTTACCCCCTGGAGGTCTGCCCCGATTTTTTCTACTTTACCGATCAGCATCCCACCCGAGCCTGTATTCGGATTATGATGCTTGCCTCTCTCTTTTACTATGCCGAGCATTATTTCAGCAATACGAGCCTCATCACCGCCAGCTTCTTCTTCAATCTGTGTAAAACTGGCAGAGTCAATATTTAAAACTTCAACATCAATTAATACTTCGTTGTCATATATCTCCATGCTGTTATCAATTTTCCAGGCCGGCTGGGGAAGCAGGCCTTTCGGCTCTATCACGCGGTGAGTCCCATAAGGACATCCTTTACCCATTATTATCTAACCTCCCTTGTTTTCGGAAACCGGAAATCTAAAAAATATACTAAAACAACCTTCGCAGGCATAAACCTCTCTTCAGACCCGGCTTACAGTTAGTCTAACCCGGCTCCTGCCATCTGTTTCCTGAATTTTATTTTCACTACCAGTTATTTAAAACCTGTTCCGTTCAATAGCAATATTAATCAGTTGAGCCATTTTATTTTGCGGCGGAGTATATGAATCTTCAAGCCTGGCCATCTGCAGGGCGCCTGAGGGACAGACTGACGCGCATACTCCACAACCGATGCAGAGCTCTTTTTTTAATAAAGGTTCTGCCGCCGGCGCTGCCTCCAGGGCATCTAGATGGCAGGCATCTACACAGGAATCACACCCCAGGCAGGCATCAGGATCTATTTCAGGTAGAAAGTTGCTGGGCTGAACTGCGCTAACCCGGTATTCTTTGATTGCCTGCAGGGGACCGCAGCAGCAACCGCAGCAGTGGCAGATGTAAGCAGGTTCATCAATAACATTATCACAGGTAATCACCAGGCCCAACCTGTGACTGCGCTCCAGGTTTTGCAGCAGTTCATCAACTGAAGCCTGACGGGCAAAACCGTGCCGCAGCAGCCACTCAGCAGGACGTCCCAGCGAGGTACAGATATCTTCCATCGGATATTTGCAGGGTTTGCCCAGATGATAATTCTTGTGCCGGCAGGCGCAGAGGGAAAGTCCTCCACCACCTGAATCCCTGATTACTGCTTCCGCTTTTTCATAATCGAGCACCTCGGTTTGAACCAGCTCCGGTATATATTTCTCATAAATTAAAGCCCGAAACATTCTGGTATCCGCACCAAATATTTCTTCAACTACTGACTTGTCTTTAAAGTATTGCTCGTATAATGATGAAAGCTCCTTGATGCTAACACCGTCAGCTCGCATCAGGCTGTATTCAAAAAAACCAACAACCACGGGTGAAAGCATGTAATAGGTTGTTCCTTTGCGTGGGATATCAACTACCAGGCCCTTTTGGGCCATATTGTTTAACAGCGCACTTGCTTTCTCCTGATTCATTCCGGCCAGATCGGCAATCTCTGCCAGAGGCCGAGGTTTAAGCGGAAATTTACTACCCACGGCTGCTTCATTTTCTTCATACAACAGTTTTAATATACTCATTAAAGTGTCGTTGATCACAACACCAACCGGAAACCGGCTTAATCTTTCCGCCAAAGCCTGGTAAGCTTCCTCCTTACCACCTGCCATGTGACCCAATGATGCACCCCCTGTCTGAATTTTTCTCTCAGATGATACTTATATATTATTCGCTTTCCGACAGATAAATCCCTTGCTTTTTTTGCCGCTTTTGTAGATCAGGTAGGATAATATATCCTGTTGTCGAATATACTTATGGTATAACAAACTTGTGTTTAAAGCGGGTGGAATAAATGTCGAACTTAACAGAAATGCTGCAGCAGTGGCAGAGTGACCCCGCATTTATGAGCAGTGTCACCAGGTGGGAAGTAGTCCCCGAGGCAAAGGGTATATATAGAGATTTCCCGGCCAACCTTGATGCCCAGCTCTGTACTGCCCTCTATAAACGCGGCATTGATAAACTCTACAGCCACCAGGCAGCGGCAATAGATGCCGTGGATGAGGGCAACCACACAGTTGTAGTTACCCCGACTGCCTCGGGAAAAACGCTCTGCTACAATCTCCCCGTGGTCAGCGCGATTATTAAAGATCCATCCAGCCGCGCTCTTTATCTTTTCCCAACGAAAGCCCTCTCCCAGGACCAGGTCGCCGAACTGCGTGAACTTACCTCGGGCCTGGAGACAACTCTTAACTGCCATACATATGATGGTGACACTGAACCCGGTCTGCGCCAGGGTATACGCCGCAGTGGCCATATTGTTGTTACAAACCCGGATATGCTTCATGCGGCAATTTTACCCCACCACACCAAGTGGGTGCAGCTATTCCAAAATTTAAAGTACATAGTC
This sequence comes from Syntrophomonadaceae bacterium, assembly GCA_007127255.1. Taxonomy (GTDB): domain Bacteria; phylum Bacillota; class Dethiobacteria; order DTU022; family DTU022; genus T3SED10-7. The sequence continues at coordinate 3,052 of SKZS01000134.1, forward strand.
ATTGATGAAATGCATCAATACCGCGGTGTTTTCGGCAGCCACGTAGCTAACGTTATACGCCGCTTGAAAAGAATATGCTCCTTTTACGGTTCCAACCCGCGCTTTATCCTCTGCTCGGCAACTATCGCCAACCCCGGAGAACTTGCAGAAATGTTGATTGAAGAACCGCTTAAGGTAGTCACTGAGAATGGGGCTCCACAGGCTGAAAAACACTTTATCCTCTTTAACCCGCCAATTGTCAATTCTGAACTTGGTTTGCGCCGCAGCGCCATGCTCGAAGCGCAAAAAATTGCTACAACGTTAATAAAAAATAATATCCAGACAATTATTTTTACCCGCAGCAGGCTGGGTGTAGAAGTACTTCTTACTTATTTAAAGCAGGGCATAAAAACGAGGACCGGAGAAGACAGCGGAATAAGGGGTTACCGCGGCGGCTACCTGCCCCGTGAACGGCGGGCAATCGAAGAAGGTCTGCGCAAGGGGATGGTTAAGGGAGTGGTCAGTACCAACGCTCTTGAGCTGGGCATTGATATCGGAGCTCTGGATGCCTGTATTATGACCGGTTACCCCGGCAGCATTGCCAGCACCTGGCAGCAGGCCGGCCGATCGGGTCGTCGCTGCGGCGCATCACTGGCTATGATGGTGGCTAACAGCGAACCGCTTAACCAGTATATAGTCTCCAATCCTGATTACTTTTTCGGGAGGAGTCCGGAACGAGCCCTGGCTGACCCCGATAATCTGATTATCCTTACCAACCATGTCCGCTGTGCTGCTTTTGAGCTGCCTTTTGAACAACAGGAACGTTTCGGCAGGGCAGAAATCAGCGAAGTGC